>NZ_CP146287.1:1937500-2045142 GCF_037041345.1 Abiotrophia defectiva ATCC 49176
TGCCCACAGCTGCCGTCATCCGCTCTGCTACTTCCTTTTGCATCATCATGACTAGCGACTGGAAGGGCAGACTGCTCTCAATCAGGCGCATGATGATAGGCGTGGTTATATAATAAGGAAGATTTGCCACCACGACTAGTCGGGACTGGTCGTGTAGCCAGGCATATTCTGGGCTAGAGAAATCCACAGACAGGATATCTTGATGGACCACTTGGACATTATCACAGTCTGCTAGGGTTTCCTGCAGGATGCCCACAAAACGCTGGTCAATTTCGAAGGCCAAGACTTGCTTAGCATGGTGAGCTAGGTATTGGGTCAAGGCACCGATGCCAGGGCCAATCTCGATGACTGTGGTATCTGCATCGACTTGGCCAGCTTCAATCATCTTCTCTAACATCCGGGGCTCGATTAGAAAGTTCTGACCCAGACTCTTTTTCATTTGAATATCGAAGCGACGCATAATCTCAACCGTACGGGTCGGCGTCGCAATTGGCCGGAATTCTCTCATTCTCGGGTCCCTCCTTGGGCTTGATCTAGGACTTGGACGAATTCACCCAAGCTAGCCTGGTCGATGCCATAGCGTTGCAGTTGGCGCTGCAATTGCTTGGCGTTGGTATAACCTAAATTAAAGTGCTGACTGACGGCCTGACGACGCGCCTTGGAGCCCGGACCTGCGGTCAGACCCCACTGGGCCAGGCAGCCCATGGGAATTAAAGCCACTAAGTCCCCCTCAGCCGGGGTCATGACTTGACTTAGGGCTTGGCGAATCTCTTGGGGACTAGCATGTTCCACCCCCAGGCTCTTGCCTTGACCGCCAAAGGCAGCCGTCCGGCTAATATGGGCTTGCTTAGCGCTCGGCACTGCCTGGGTCACCAGTCGTCTAAGGCGCTCACCTTGGTAGTCGGGATCTGTCAAAACGATAATGCCATGGGTCTTAGCAGCTTCCACAATCTGAGCCAAGACCGGAGCCTCTAGGGCGGAACCCCCTGTCTCAATGGTCTTGACCGTCGGGCCAAAGGTCTCAATCAAGCGTTTGGTATCATCGCGCCCTTCGACCACAATTACCTCTTGGGGAATGGCTTGACTCATTGGTCCCACCCCTCAGGCCACCACTGGAAGAGACGGCAGGCATTGCCCGTCGTCAATTTGGCTAGCTCTTCCAGGCTCACGTCTCGCACCTGGGCCAGACATTCCGCCACATAGCGGACATAGGCTGGCTCATTTTGCTTGCCACGCTTAGGCACTGGCGCCAAATAAGGGGCATCGGTCTCAACCAAGAGACGCTCTGCCGGCACTAGGGCCGCTGCTTGACGAACTGCCTCGGATTTTTTAAAGGTCAAGACCCCGCTGAAGCTAATATGCATGCCAAGGTCTACAAAACGCATGGCTTCTTCAGCTGTCCCGCCAAAGCTATGCATAATGCCACCCGCAGCCGGCAGGCCTTCTTGCTTGAGAATCCGATAGGTGTCTTCAGTTGCATCACGATTATGGATGGTAATGGGCAGACCGTGTGACTTGGCAATGGCAATCTGACGCCGGAAGACCTGGGCTTGCACATCCCAAGGGGCAGTATCCCAATAGTAGTCCAAGCCAATCTCGCCTAGCATCTTAACCTTAGGCAATTCTAGCCACTCTTCCAGGCGACGCTCCACCTGGTCATTGTAGGTGTGGGCCTCAGTCGGATGCCAACCCACTACCGAAATAATGTTATCGTAGGCCGCACTTAAGGCCAAACTACGCTCAATGGTGGGATCATCAAATCCCACCACTGCTAGATAGCCCACGTCCGCCGCTAGGGCTCGGGCAATATAATCTGCCTCCTGGCCCGCAAATTGCTGGGCGTTCAAGTGCGTGTGCGTATCAAATAAAGGCATCTTGGTCACCTCGTCTAGCCAATCCAAGCGCCATTGGCTGCATTTGGATCTGCTGCTAAGAGATGGAGTTGTCCGTCCTGTTCAGAGGACAGAATCATGCCCTGGCTGACATAGCCCATCATCTTGCGCGGCTTGAGGTTAGAGACGATGCAGACCTTACGGCCGATTAATTCTTCCGGATTTGGATAGAATTTAGCAATCCCGGACAGAATTTGGCGGTGGCCCTTATCACCTGCATCCAGGCGGAAGCGTAATAGCTTATTAGAGCCCTTGACTGGTTGAACATCCAGGACCTCTGCCACCTTCATTTCAATCTTCAAGAAGTCATCGAATTCGGCTTCAGCTACTTCACGGTGCACTAATTCAGTGGCTTCTGGATCCCAGTTAGGGTCGTCAACCTTAGCTTGGCTAGTACCTGGTTTACCAGCTGCCATAGCTTCCTGAATATAGGTCACTTCTAGCTCTGCATCCAAACGAGGGAAGATTGGGGTCCCCTTAGCCACTACACTTGCTCCTGCTGGGAAGGCCCCATAGACTAATTGAGTAAAGTCTAGGCCCATTTGATCATTCAGCCCTAGTTGTTCGAAAATCTTAGCTGGCGCTTGGGTCATGAATGGACGTGACAGATGGGCCACCAGGCGTAAAGCCTCTGCTAAATGGTTCATGACAGAACGCAGTTGACCTAGGGTCGCTTCTTCTTTAACTAAGACCCAAGGCA
Source organism: Abiotrophia defectiva ATCC 49176 (assembly GCF_037041345.1). Classification (NCBI taxonomy): domain Bacteria; kingdom Bacillati; phylum Bacillota; class Bacilli; order Lactobacillales; family Aerococcaceae; genus Abiotrophia; species Abiotrophia defectiva. Next base: position 1,940,093 of record NZ_CP146287.1, read on the forward strand.
TGGTTTCATCAATGTACTTGTTGGTACGGGAGACAATGGCCATAACATGGCTCAAGGCTGCACTCAAGCTCATGGCATCCATAGCTTGATAGTAGGCCGCCATTTGCTCCTTAACATAAGCATCATAGTCAGCATCCACTGCAGTCGCCTCTAAGTCTTCGGTTGGCACTTGGCCTTGGAAATACTTGTTCATCATGGCAACGGTCCGGTTGAGCAAGTTACCCAAGTCATTGGCTAATTCGGAGTTGACTAATTGGACAAAGCCTTCTGGTGTGAAGACCGCATCGTTGCCGACACCCATTTCATGCAAGAGATAGAAACGAGTGGCATCCAAGCCATAGCGTTCTACCAAGGTTTCTGGGTAGATGACATTCCCCTTAGACTTGGACATCTTACCTTCCTTCATGAGGTACCAGCCATGGGCGAAAATCTTCTTGGGCAATGGCAAGCCCAAGGCCATGAGAATAGTTGGCCAGTAAATCATGTGGAAACGGGAAATATCCTTACCGATGACATGGGCATCTGCTGGCCAGTACTTGTTGTAGCGGCTAGTATCATCAGAACCGTAACCTAGCGCAGTAATATAGTTTAAGAGTGCATCAATCCAGACATAGATGACATGCTTAGGATTGGACTTAACCGGCACACCCCAGGTGAAGGTGGTCCGAGACACCGCCAAATCTTCCAAGCCAGGCTTGATGAAGTTATTGATCATTTCGGTCTTACGGAAGGCTGGCTCTAAGAAGTCGGCGTGATCTTCATAGTATTGCACCAGACGGTCTGCATACTTGCTCATACGGAAGAAGTAGGACTCTTCCTTAACCAAGGTTACTTCGTTGCCAGTTGGGGCAACCCCACCTGTCACATTACCATCCGCATCGCGGTAAACTTCAACTAATTGGCTCTCGGTGAAGAATTCTTCGTCACTGACGGAATACCATCCGCTATACTCGCCTAGATAGATGTCATCTTGGGCTAGGAGTTGCTCAAAGGCATCTTGCACAGCCTTCTCATGGTAGTCATCCGTAGTCCGGATAAAGTGTGAATAGTCGATATCTAATAAATCCCAGAGCTTCTTAATGATGTCGGCCATCTCGTCGACATATTGCTTAGGACTTACTCCTAGGCCCTCAGCTGTCCGTTCAATCTTCTGACCGTGCTCATCAGTCCCGGTTAGGAAGAAAGCATCAAAGCCTTGTAGACGCTTATAACGCGTCATAGCGTCACAGGCTAGGGTAGAGTAGGAGTTACCGATATGCAACTTACCACTTGGGTAGTAGATCGGCGTTGTAATATAATAGGTAGGTTTTTGCGTGGTCACGAATGAGTGCCCCTTTCTATTTCTTCAAATTACTTCTATTATAACATAATTGTAGGCCCCTGACAGTAGGAATGGCAAACTTGTTAAGCAAGGTGCACAAGATAGAAAAAAACTGGTGCCAGCCAGAGGCTAACACCAGTCTATTTTTGAGGTGTAAAACTAAATTAGTCTACATGATGTGGCTTGTTAGCCAAGAGTAGTACTACAGAAATTAAGGCTAAGACAAGAGCCAACCAGATGAAGTTCATTTCACCAGTGCTTGGTAAAGATGGATTCTTAGCATTGAAGGCATTGTAGAATACAAGTTCCTTCTCTGTCGCAACTTCTGCTTTAAGCTTGCCATTAGCATCCTTCATTACAGCAACCGTTACGTTGAACTTAGTCTTGTCGTAGCTGATAGCTGAATCTTGCCCAGCAACTTCGCGTACGGTTAACTTATAGGTCCCTTCTTGTGCATAAGAAGAAGTTAAGCTAATCGCACCTGAAGCGTCATTGCTTGCAGTTGCTAAGACTTTGCCCATGCTGTCTACTAATTCAAATTTGAACTCTTTATCTTTTAGTTGACGACCAACTAATACTTTCTTAGCTGCTACTGTGAAGTCAACTGCAGCAGGTGCAGGGTCAGAAGAGTTTGGTAAGTTAGTCGCTGCTTTGTTAACAAAGGTCGCTTGGTTAGTGTAACTAGCGCTTGCTTCTAATTGGCCTGCGCCATTGTCCACAACAGTTACCACTACATCAACCGCTTTGGTATCGTAGGTTACGGTTTCATCGCTACCTGCTTTTTCTACAACTTTATAGTTGTAAGTGCCGGCTTGTTCGAATTCAACTGAAGCGAACTTAACAGTTCCATCTTGGGCATTCTTCACGGTTTGTAATACTTTACCTTGTGCATCTTGCAATTGGAACTCGAACTCATCTGCCTTAAGTGCACGGCCTTCCAATTGCTTCTTCACTACGATTTCTTGGCTAGTTTTAGCAGCTTTATAGCTGTTAGCAAACTGAGCTTGATCATAGGTAACAGTTGCTTTCTTCTCACCGTTCTCGTCTACTACTTTAACGTTGGCAGTTAGCTCTGCTTCATCGTAAGTAACACCTGGGACAGCATTGTTTACTTCTTTAATTTTGTAAACAAAGTCGCCAGCTTGAGAGAATTTCACTTTAGCAAAAGTTACATTGCCTTGAGCATCGTTACTTACAGTTTGGACAACAGAGTTATCAGCAGTGTTGATTAATTGGAATTGGAATTCGCCAGCTTTCAAAGCGCGGCCATCTAATTTCTTGGTCACTTTGAAAATCACTTCGTCTGAACGGCTGGCTGATGCGCCACCCTCAGTAGTGGTTAGTGGAGCAAAACCCTCAACATTATGAACTTCTTTAGCAGTTTTTACAACGATAGAGTTGAATACTTTTTTAGTTGCGTTGTCAACAGGACTTGTTAATTTTGTAGAATAACGCAAGTACAAGCCACGACCACTCAAATCACCATTTTCTGGCGTAACCGTGAAGTGGTTTTTGTCTGTTACTTTGACACCTGCACTATCAAGTGCTGGATGGCCTTCTTCCTTACCCCATTCAGTAAAGTAGTAACCTGTTACTTCGCCAACTAATTCTTGACCTTCTGGAATAGTGTCAGCAATACTTACGCCCGTTACGTCCTTAGCGGCCAAACGGTTAACCAACACTTGCCATCTGATCATGCTTGGGTCGTCTTTATCTTGAACGCCCCACTTGAAGTACCCAGTGGAATCTTCCATCGGTACAATACGGGTAAGTGTATAAGAGCCTGCGCCAGGTAACGTCATAGTTACTGTCTCATCAACTGCAACAGAGTCAGCCCATACTGCTGTGAACAAAGCACTGACAGTACGACTTTCGTTCATGAAGCGATAGTAGGCTTCGTTAGTGATTGTAATAGTTGCGGTGTTAGTAGCTGGATCAGTAGTCAACGTAGCAACTGTCGTACCGCTAGCTGCTTTAATTTCTTTTGGTTCAGTTTTCTCTACCGCCAATTGTGCTGGCACTTGGTAGACAAAAGTATCCCCATTTTTTACTGTTGCTGAATCCGGAATTTGGTAAGTTGGCTTAATATAGAATTTACCCTCACCATATTTAGCCCCGTCAACAACCGGGTTGTTATTAATCAAGAACTCAGTTGATACCAACTGCGCCGCTTGACTGGCTGATGTTGCGGCTGCTTCTGGATTAGCTGCCGGCTGGTTCTCACTAGGACTTGCTGGTGCTGCTACCCCACCTGCGTTGTCACTAGCACTTGATTCTGATGCAACCGCGGGTGCCGCTGTTGCTGGCTCTGCGCCTGCAGGCGCTTCTTGAGCTAATGCATTGATCGGTCCGACAAAAATGCTCAGAACCATTAAGAGTGAAATAAGCAAGTTAAAAAACTTACGCTTATCCATAAAAATTTCCCCTCCTTAGTTTCGGGTGCCACTATCTTTTGCGCTACTAAATAGCACCCTAATTTTCTGGATATCGGCAATTTAATACCATATATAGTATATCACACCACTTGCTATTTGTACAGTTCTTTTAGTGGAATCAAGTTTAACACCTAATTCCCAAACTTAATTGAAGATAATTTTTGCTAATTATTGATACTATTGATTGGATTTGACCAGTCATTTGCCCAAAAAAGCCCATAATATCGTTTTTTTGTAGTGACAATTTCAGATGATTATTGTATACTATAGTCTGGAGGTCGGACCTCCGCTAGGATAATTAGTAATTTTCCTAGAGCTTACTGATTTATTTTCAAATTAGACTTCCCCTCTATATTTAGAAAATAACTCTGACGGCCTACTATTTTCTGGATAATATAGTAATAGTCGTCCATCCTATTTTTTATAGGATCTGGCTAGGGAGCTAGCCGCTACTTAATGCTCCCTAGGACAAAGAGGCTGAATTCTACCATTCAGCCTCTTTTTTTGATAGAGAAAAGCCCCAGAGTTTATAAACTCTGGGGCTTTTCTGCATACTTTAGGCTTTGCCAACTACTAATAAAGTAGCCTAAGATCTTGCTTTTTTGTCAAGAAGAAGAACCGCAATCGCGCCCATTACCATCATGCTAGCCAAAGCAGTCAACCAAATAACTTCAGCTTCACCGGTCTTAGGTAATTTCTTCTCTTCTTTCACTGGTTTGTAAGTGTTCTTAAAGACAATAGATTTGGCACTATCCACTTTTGCTTGGAACTTGCCTTCGCTGTCCTTACTTACAGTTACAGAAACCTCATGAACAGTTTTGTCATAAGTGATTTCTTTGTCGCCCAAGTCTTTTTCTACGACTTTGTAAGTAAAGGTACCTTCACTTGGGTTTGTGATGGTATGTTCCAAACGAATCTTACCTGATGCATCGTTTTTAGCGGTAGCAACCAGGTTGCCATTTGAATCGAGGAGATTGAATTGGAATTCATCTGCCTTCATTTCACGGCCTTCCAATTCTTTCATAGCGTCTACGCTAAAGCTTGGTTGCCCTGGATCCACTGCCTTATAGGTGTTAGTGAAGGTAGCATCGTTAGTGTAAGTAACTGAAGGGGTTAATTGTGCTTGGTTATCAACTACTTCAACAGTTACTTCTACTACTTTGGTATCGTAAGTAACGTTCTTCAAGCCGTTATTCACTTCTTGAATACGATACTTGCTAGTCCCTACTTTGCTGTAAGTTTGTTCTTCGAAGGTTACATTGCCCTCTGCGTCGTTCTTAGCACTTGCCAACTTAGTGCCTTGTTCGTCTAATAATTCGAACTCGAACTCGCCTGCTTCTAAAGCACGACCTTCTAAAACTTTCTTAACGCTTAATGCTTGCTTGGTTGAAGCTGCTGCGTAACGGTTAGTAAAGACTGGCTCTTGTTCATAGCTTGGTGTTGCTACTAATTGGCCATTGTCGTCTTTGACCTCAACAGTTACTTTCACTTCTTTAGCGTCATAAGTAACACCTTTAGCATCGCCTGAAACTTCTGCGATAGTGTAAGTGTAAGTCCCAACTGCTGAATAAGTAATTGGTTCAAAGCTTACCTTACCTGTCGCATCGTTAGCGACACGTTGTAGTTCTTTGCCGTCAGCGTCTTTCAAGACGAAGTTAAATTCGTTAGCTTGAATCGCGCGACCTTCCATGCGTTTAGTTGCCATAAGGGTAACATTTTGATCCAATGGCTTGTAGCTGTTGGTGAATGTCAATTCCTTATCTGGCGTTACAGTTGCTTCTAATTGACCCGCAAGGTTATCTGTTACACGAACGTGTACCAAGATATTGCTTGAGTCATAGGTCATCCCTTTATCATTAGCGTCTAGTTTTTCACGAACAGAGTAAGTGTAGGCACCAGCGCTTGAGAGACTTTGTGCCTTGAAGGTAACATCCCCATTTGCATCGTTCTTAGCAGTGTCAACAACTTTGTTGGTTGAAGCATCTACTAATTCGAAGGTGAAGGCATTAGCGACTAAGGCTTTACCTTTCAAGACTTTCTTAGCTTTGATGGTGACATCAGCAGCGGCTGCTTTATAAGCGTTGGTAATGGTTTGCCCGTCTGGGTATTCTACCGTAGCTTCTAATTGGCCGGCATTGTCAGTTACTTTTACGGTTACGTTCAATACTTGAGTGCTGTAAGTCACCCCAGCAACAGTCCCCGCTTGCTCCTTAACCGTGTACTTATAAGTACCTGGTTTGGTGTAAGTAATCGCGTCGAAGGCTACACTACCGTTCTCAGCGTTCACTTTAGTTTGCGCTGCACTTGTTGCACCTTCTTCGATTAAGTCGAAGCTGAACTCGCCTGCCTTTAGTGGACGGCCAGTTAAGGCTTTTGTCACACTAATGGCTGCAGTCGTTGATAAAGCTTGGTAGTTGTTAGTAAACTCAGCTGGCGTAGCGTAAGTTTCAGTCGCTACCAATTCCCCTTGGCCGTTGTCAGTTACCGCTACGGTAACTTCAACATTCTTACCGTCATAGGTATAACCCTTAGAACCATCATTCTTCTCACGAATAATGTAAGTGTGGTTCCCTACTTCTGTATAAGTTTCAGCTGGGAAGGTTACAGTCCCGTCTGCCTTATTCTTAGCAGTTTGAACCACTTTGTCAGTAGCTTTGTTAACCAATTCGAAAGTGAATTGGTCATCTGCTAAGTTAGCACCTGTCAGCGCCTTGTTAGCTTTCAAAACTTTGCTTACTGATTTCGCTTGGTAAGTGTTAGTGATCTCTTGACCATCTGGGTATTCTACCGCAGCTTCTAATTGACCTGCGTTATCTGTGACAGTAACTTTGATCTTGTAGGCCTTCTCATCGTAAGTAATCCCACCAAGCTTACCATTTTGTTCTTTAACAGTGTATTCATAGACACCTGTTTGCGTATAAGTAATCGGATCGAAATTAACGGTCCCGTTCTCATCCGCAGTTGCTTTGGTTTGATTGTCTTTTGCTTCTGGAGCAGTTAAGTCAAAGCTGAACTCACCTGCTTTTTGCGCACGACCGGTCAACTTCTTAGTGAAGCTGAAGGCTGCAGTCGTTGATAAAGCTTGGTAGTTGTTAGTAAACTCAGCTGGAGTAGCATAAGTTTCAGTCGCTACCAATTGACCTTGGCCGTTGTCAGTAACTGCTACGGTTACTTCTGGAGCCTTAGTATCATAGGTATAACCCTTAGCGCCGTCATTCTTCTCACGAATAATGTAAGTGTAGTTACCTACAGCTGTATAGGTTTCAGCTGGGAAGGTTACAGTCCCGTCTGCCTTGCTCTTAGCAGTTTGGGCAACTTGACCTGTTTCCTTGTTTACCAATTCGAAAGTGAATTGGTCATCTGCTAAGTTTTTACCAGTCAAGGCTTTAGTTGCCTTTAAGACTTTGCTTACTGATCCCGCTTGGTAAGTGTTAGTAATCTCTTGACCATCTGGGTATTCTACCGCAGCTTCTAGTTGACCTGCGTTATCTGTGACAGTAACTTTAATACGGTAAGTCTTATCGTCGTAAGTGACCCCACCAAGCTTACCATTTTGTTCTTTAACAGTGTATTCATAGACACCTGTTTGCGTATAAGTGATTGGGTCGAAATTAACGGTCCCGTTCTCATCCGCAGTTGCTTTGGTTTGGTTGTCTTTTGCTTCTGGAGCAGTTAAGTCAAAGCTAAACTCACCCGCTACTTGTGCACGACCAGTCAACTTCTTAGTGAAGCTGAAGCTTGCAGTCGTTGATAAAGCTTGGTAGTTGTTAGAGAACTCAGCTGGTTTAGCGTAAGTCTCAGTTGCCACTAATTGACCTTGACCGTTGTCGGTAACTGCTACCGTTACTTCAACCGTCTTATCGTCATAGGTATAACCCTTAGAACCATCATTCTTCTCACGAATAATGTAAGTGTGGTTCCCTACTTCTGTATAAGTTTCAGCTGGGAAGGTTACAGTCCCGTCTGCCTTATTCTTAGCAGTTTGAACTACTTGGTCAGTAGCTTTGTTAACCAATTCGAAGGTGAATTGGTCATCTGCTAAGTTAGCACCTGTCAGCGCCTTGTTAGCTTTCAAGACTTTGCTTACTGATCCTGCTTGGTAAACGTTAGTAATCTCTTGACCATCTGGGTATTCTACCGCAGCTTCTAATTGACCTGCGTTGTCTGTGACAGTAACTTTAACCTTGTAGGCCTTCTCATCGTAAGTAATCCCACCAAGCTTACCATTTTGTTCTTTAACAGTGTATTCATAGACACCTGCTTGCGTATAAGTAATTGGGTCGAAATTAACGGTCCCGTTCTCATCCGCAGTTGCTTTAGTTTGGTTGTCTTTTGCTTCTGGCGCAGTCAAGTCGAAACTGAACTCGCCAGCCTTTTGCGAACGACCAGTCAACTTCTTAGTGAAGCTGAAGGCTGCAGTTGTTGATAAAGCTTGGTAGTTGTTAGTAAACTCAGCTGGCGTAGCATAAGTTTCAGTCGCTACCAATTGACCTTGGCCATTGTCGGTAACCGCTACGGTTACTTCTGGTGCCTTGGTATCGTAGGTATAACCCTTAGAGCCGTCATTCTTTTCACGAATAATGTAAGTGTAGTTACCTACAGCTGTATAGGTTTCAGCTGGGAAGGTTACGGTCCCGTCTGCCTTGCTCTTAGCAGTTTGGGCAACTTGACCTGTTTCCTTGTTTACCAACTCGAAAGTGAATTGGTCGTCTACTAGGTTAGCACCTACCAAGGCTTTAGTTGCCTTCAAGACCTTAGTGACTGAAGCTGCCTTATAAGTGTTGGTAAAGCCAGGCTTAGTATAGGTAACGGCTGCAGTCTTAGCCCCGCCATTATCGGTTACCGTAACAGTCGCTGTAATGATGTTCTTGTCATAGGTAACACCTGGCAAGTTGTTGTTAACTTCGCGAATCTTATAAGTAAAGTTCCCCGCTGTACGGAACTTCATCTTCTTAAACTTAACAACACCGTTCTCATCGTTAGTAGCAGTTGCTACTACCTGATTGCTACTGTCAACTAATTCAAAGCTGAACTCACCTTGATTCAATGAACGTCCATTCAATGTCTTGTTCACTTCAAAGATAATCTCATCAGGACGAGCCCCTGTCCCGACCCCATCAGTGGTAGTCAAGGCAGCAAAACCATTAACGTCTTCAGTATGTGTAGCGGAAGTAAATGTATAATTGTTGAAGACCTTTTTAGTTACTAAGTCAACAGGCGCAGTGATACGGGTCTGGAAGATGATTAACAAACCACGCCCATCTAGGCTCCCACCATTGCTTGGCGTAATGGTGAAGTGGTTGTCATCTTCAATGTTAACTTCGCCGCCCGTATAAGCCACACGGCCACCGGCTGTCCCACCGTTTTGAGCCGCTTCCCAGTCAGTAAAGTAGTAACCACTAAATGAATCAGGTACAACTTCTTGCCCCTCTGGAATCGTATCTCTCACCATAGCGTTGACTATACCTGGTTTAGCATAACGGTTAATACGAATACGCCAGTTAACCAACTCAGGGTTGTCCCGGTCTTGGTTCCCCCATTTAGTATAACCCGTTGGGTCTACGTCAGGTACGATACGCATTAACTTGTATTCCCCAGCACCTGGCAAATCGAAAGTCTGCTCGATGTTCTTAGGTGTGCTATCAGCCCATACCGCCGTGAAGAGTGCTGTCAATGATTTGTTCTCATTCAGATGAGCATAGTACTCTGCGTTGGTGATTGTGATGGTGGCTGTATTATTCGCTGGGTTAGTTGTTAAAGATGCAACAGTTGTGACATTGTCCCCCGCTTTAATTTCAACCGGACCACTTTGTTCCACTCGGAAGACACTTGGCACTGTATAGGTCAAGGTGTCGCCATTTTGGAGTGTAGCGTTATCCGCAAATTTATAGGTTGGGATAATGTAGAATTTCCCTTCCCCATATTTACCAGGGTTTTGGACTGGGTTGTTATTAATCTTGAAGTCCGTTGTCATGGTATATTGCGCTTCTTGAATCGGCGCTTGTGGATAGTGCTGAGTTGCCTCAGCTTTATCAGTATTCGCTGAGTCTTGACCATCCGCATTGGGCTTAGCCGCCCGATCCTCCTCTGCTGCCGGCTGGGCCGCTTGCCCACCATCAGCTTCTTGTCCCCCTGTCTCTTTGGCTTCTTGCGTTTGCTCAGTAGCAGGTGTTGCTACACCAGCATTCGCTTCTTGCGCAAAGGTAGATAGCGGGCTAATAAAAACTTGCAGCACTAATAAGAGTGCGATTAGCAAGTTCGCTAGCTTCTGCTTTTTCACTTTGCTTCCCCTCTCTCACGCTATAAAAGCCGGGCCTACCGCTACATATGCCCTGACTTTCTTAACGCTTGATATTGTGTATATTACTATACCAAGACTATTTTATCACACTCAATCACAAAAGAAAAGTTTCATTTCCTCTCTATCTCATAAAATCGAAATGTCATTACAAATCGATAACATCTGTCCCTTCCCCAACATAAGAAAAACGCGTGAGAATCGCCTATATCTGGCGAAACTCACACGTTTCCTTCTATTATATATACCCTATTCTGGTCCTAGTGAATCAGGGACCAACTTAGGTATGTATATGTGCATGCTTAGTCATGCGTCTCATCTTTGCGACTAGCTGTTGATTCTGTTCCCTGAGCACTCGATACTGACGAAGCCTGATTGGCAGCCTCCGCTGGCATCACTGGCACTACCGTCTCTTCTCTGGTGTAGACCAACTCGTAAGTCTCCGCTTCTTCATAGACATTAATACCGTCTAGCGTCTCCCCATTCTTGCGTAGGTAGCTATACTTGTAGTTAGCAACCGCCACTGGTTTTGGAATGACGTAACGATTTGGCCACGCACTTAAAGTCGTTGGCTCGTGAATCTCCTGGCCATCCTCCGTGACATGCCGCAAGGTGATAACCGTCTTCTCTTCATAACTTGGAACTCGGTAATGTAATTTTACGACGATTGGTTTATCGCCAACTGTCCCAGATAGCGGATCATCACTGTAGTCGTACACAAGCCAGTCCCATAAATTCTCGTCAGGAGTTACCGTGTATGGCTCACCTTGGGTGACGGTACTTTCCGTTATATGAACTCGCACTGGGAAGCCTTCGATAGAGTCATCGTTATAGTATTCAATGTACAGCTTCGTTACTCGGCGATAGACAAAGACTATTTCAAAGTCATGATTAGGTACCGTGCCCTGAGCATTTTCTGGAACGGACGTCAGTTCATAGTCAGGAAAGTCACCCTGAGTTTCCTTCTCATACTCTGTTCCAACCTCTACCCTGTCTGTCCTTGTTTGTGCTAACTCTTCACCTGACACGGTTACATGTTTAACAGTTTTTGTCACTCGATGAATTGGATTGTAGTAGTAATCGATATAGACTGTCTCAGGATCTTCGCTACTAAAGGTATGGTAAGCATAATTGGTGTTTTTTCGTACCATCCGATAATTATCTGCATTAAACTCCCCTTCTTCACGAATGGCAGGTTCAAATTCAGACCTGAAAGGCTTACCCTCTAATGCTACATGCTCGATTAATTTTATAATCTCTCCCGTTTTGTCATTAATGTATCGCACGATAACTCGATGCTTAGGATTAGAATTATAGACGAAGGTTACAATCGTTTCTTCCGCCTCTAAGAAGCCAGACGCTTGTCCTTGAGTGTGGCTGTAGACATAGCCAGGAACAGGATTAGGCACTAAGTAGTAAGGGGTCTCAGCATGCCCTTTCACCGTTTCGCTTCCAATCTCATGCCCTTCTTCATCGACATAGCGCGCTGTTGCTGTATGGAACTTGTCGAAATGTCGATAAGTTAGGGTGATGGTGGTATCTTCATTGAAAGTAGCAAACAAAGACTGTCCTGTTCTCTTCAGAGCATACTGTTGTTGAGAAAGATCCGCTGGTCGGATGGTAGTCTCTACTCCCATAGGTACTTCAATATGTTTCTGATATTCAGCAACATATTGGTCAAGGTCTTGTCCTGCCTCATCTACATACTTCAAGGTGACGGTTGCGGTAGTTCGTTTATATCTCAAATTGACAACTTTTGGACTGTCTTCAAATTGACCTTTGAACTCACTTTCATCACTAGCAAGTTCGTATTTTTTGTCGCCTTTGGAGATATAATGCTTGGAACTTAAATCATAAGTCTCCCCAACTAAACCATCGTGTATCTCACTCACTTCGAGCTTTTCGCCAGCCTCGTCCAAGAAGTTAACTCGGATGATACCTGGTAGAATCCGACGACGGTAGTAAACCTCTACTTCTCCACGCCCATCTCTAGAATTTCTAATTTCAAATACACTAGGTTGAGACCTCAAGTTGTCATAGTTCACGTCATGACCGAGGAAATCATAGAGGTCAGGATAAGGATTCCGAGGTATCAAAGTAGAAATAGGCATTCCCACTGTCCCCGAAATAGTAAACTGTCTATCTGTTTGCCGAGGATCTTCTCGGAGAGTATTTCCTACTTTCCCAAATAACTCCAGTCCTGGGGCCGTTGCTTGATAATAATAGATGACGTGTTTTTCATAGCCAGCATATTTACCTGTTACCTCGCCTTGGACACCGACATATTGATAGTATTCAATATTCTTCTTCTCCGTCACATATTGCGTCCCGACCGCCCCATGTAAGATGACACGCTCGGCTAGATAATTCCCTCTGTCATCTACATAATCTACGATTACCTTACCCGGATCTGGATAAACAGAGCGATAGACATAAGTGACAACCTGATCTTCTAGTTGATAAGTCCCGGTCGTATTCCCTAGGACAGTGAGGAAAGTAAAGTTATCAAACTGCTTCTGCTCTGTCTGATATGGTGTGCCAAAAGGTTTATAGCTACGAATTGGTGGGGCTAAGTCTTCGTTAGCCTCATCCACATAACGCACAATCAAAGTGCCTTCTTTATCTTTAGTGATATTCACTACTCTATAAATATAAGTAACCACTTGTTCTTGCTCACTATACTGACCGAATTCTTCACCGTTAACTTGGACGAATACGTAATTGTTGAATTCTTTTTGACGAGTATAGTAGTTCTTACCCAGCTCGCCTTTCATCACAATTTCCGGGATGAGTAGCATTCCTTGGTCATCCTGATAACGTACCCGCACAATCCCTGGCAACTCCTGGTCAGTGCCTTTGCGATAGACATAAGTCACCGTCTGAGTTTCTAGGCTATAGTTACCTGACTCAGCACCATCGACATGATCGAAGACATAACCTTCGATTTCCTTTTTCTCTGTGCTATAGGCAGTATCTACCTGACCAGAGAGATTAATGCTTGGCCAAATGCTATGCCCATCCGTATCTTGGTAATTCACCTTAACATAGCCAATTGACTTCCGATAGACATAGGTAATCGTTTGTGCCTCTTCTGTATAGAAGCCCATCTCTGGCCCATCAACTCGAACGAGTTCATAGTTGTCAAAGCTTCTCGCCTTTTCTTGATAAGGTAGTCCCACATAGTCTGTCAGATACTTCGGCTGTGCAAGTTCTTCACCCGCTTCATCTTCATACTTGACAGTCAAATCTCCTCGAAGTCTTTCATAATAGTAGATAACCTTCTGAGGCTCTTCGGTTATTTGCCCCTCTGTTTCACCGTCAACTCTAGTAAAACGATGATTTGCGAAGTGTTTCTGAGTGGTAGTATAGTAATCACCAACGGCCCCTTTGATTTCTTCAGCTGGTCCTAAATCAATATCCGCCTCGTTGCGGTAATAAACAATTACTTTAGAGGTCACGACTCTTGCAATCCGGCGATAAACAAAGTCCACCCTTTGAGTCTGGCCTGAGATATACTTCCCTTTTTTCTCACCCTCGGTACGAATGAGAATATAGTTTTCAATATCTAATGTATCGAATTCATAGGATGCGCCTGGTCGTCCATCAGTATAGACACTTGGCTTAAGCTCTTTGCCATTTTCATCGACATACTTTGCATTCGCATACCCCCAGCCACTTTCTTCCTTCTTATATTCTTTAGTTGAGTATAAGAGAATGACGACCTGTGTCCCTTCTTGGTAAGTGACACGAGGAGGATATCCTTCCCACCCTTGATAGAAGTAGTTTTCAAATTTTTTGATTTCGATCGGGGCATCAGTCCCCACATATCCTGTTGTCACGACATCAGGATGTAGGGTTTCACCCTTGACGGTCTTATATCGTACAACGACTTTCCCTCGAGCCTTGGTTCGAGGACTAGCATAGACATAGGTGACATAATGTTTTTGGCTAGCATAGGTCCCTTGGGTCTCCCCAGACACATAAGATAGACGATAGCCTTCAACTGCCTTCTCTTCAGTCTGGTAGCTATCTCCCAGTAACCCTGCCATATCCACTGGAGGAAGCAAATCATCGTTTGTCTCATCAATATAGCGGACATTTACTGCACCATTATTTGGCGGTAAATTGGCTGGTTGATAGACAAACTTAACGGTCTTGGCTTCCGTTGCGAATGTCCCTTGGCGATCTCCCTCAACTCTCAAGAAGTTATAATCTCTCACTTCTTTCTGAGTAGCTGTGTAGGCAGTGTCTACTTCGCCTTCTAAGGTCTCAGCATCAGCCACAGGCTGATCCGCTTCGTCCACATATAAGACATTGACTGTTCCGCGTGGTTTTGGAATTGCTTGGTAGATGTACTTGACGTTTTGGGCTTCTGTCTTGAAGGTGCCAGTAGCTGGGCCTTCTACTCGTAGGAAGTTATAGCCAGATACTTCTTTCTTCTGGGCCGTGTAGGCTGCGCCTACTTCGCCTTCCAAAGTTTCTGGATCTGCTACTTGCGCATCTTGCTCATCCACGTAAGTCACAAGAACTGTACCACGCGGCTTCGGAATGGCTTGGTAGATGTATTTGACATTCTGAACATCGGACTTGAAGGTACCAGTAGCTGGGCCTTCCACTCGTAGGAAGTTATAGCCTGTGATTTCTTTCTTCTCAGTTGTATAACTTGCATCCACTTCGCCTTCCAAGGTAACTGGGTCGGACAATTTAGCATCTTGCTCGTCTACGTAAGTTACATTAACCGTTCCGCGTGGTTTCGGAATGGCTTGGTAGATGTACTTAACGTTCTGAACTTCTGTCTTGAAGGTACCTGTTTCTGGACCCTCTACTCGCAGGAAGTTATAACCTGTGATTTCTTTCTTCTCAGTTGTATAACTTGCATCCACTTCACCTTCTAAGGTAACTGAATCTGCCAATTTTGCGTCCTGATTGTCAACGTAGGTTACGTTGACTGTTCCGCGTGATTTTGGAATGGCTTGGTAGATGTACTTGACGTTTTGGGCTTCCGCTTTGAAAGTACCTGTCTCTGGGCCTTCCACTCGCAAGAAATTATAGCTTGCTACTTCTTTCTTCTGGGTCGTGTAGGCTGCGTCTACTTCACCCTCCAAAGTGTCGGGATCTGCCAATTTTGCGTCTTGCTCGTCAACGTAAGTGATATTCACTGTTCCACGTGGTTTCGGAATAGCTTGGTAAATATATTTCACGTTTTGGGCTTCTGCTTTGAAAGCACCTGTCTCTGGCCCTTCCACTCGTAGGAAGTTGTAGCCTGTGATTTCTTTCTTCTCAGCAGCATAAGTTGCATCCACTTCACCCTCTAAAGTGACCGGATCTACCAATTTGGTGTCTTGCTCGTCAACGTAAGTGACATTAACCGTTCCACGTGGTTTCGGAATGGCTTGGTAGATATACTTGACGTTTTGGGCTTCTGATTTGAAAGTGCCAGTCTCTGGACCTTCTACTCGTAAGAAGTTGTAGCCTGTGATTTCTTTCTTCTCAGTTGTATAGGCCGTATCCACTTCGCCTTCTAAAGTGACCGGATCTGCCAATTTGGCGTCTTGCTCGTCAACGTAAGTCACATTCACTGTGCCGCGTGGTTTCGGAATGGCTTGGTAGATATACTTGACGTTTTGGGCTTCTGTCTTGAAGGTGCCTGTTTCTGGGCCCTCCACTCGCAAGAAGTTGTAGCCTGCTACTTCTTTCTTCTGGGTCGTGTAGGCTGCGTCTACTTCGCCTTCCAGAGTTTCTGGATCTGCCAATTTGGCGTCTTGCTCGTCAACGTAAGTTACGTTTACTGTTCCTCGCGGTTTTGGAATTGCTTGGTAGATGTACTTAACGTTTTGGACTTCTGCTTTGAAAGTGCCAGTCTCTGGACCTTCTACTCGTAAGAAGTTATAGCCTGTGATTTCTTTCTTCTCAGTTGCATAGGCCGTATCCACTTCGCCTTCCAAGCTAACTGGGTCGGACAATTTTGCATCTTGCTCGTCAACGTAGGTTACGTTTACTGTTCCTCTCGGCTTCGGAATTGCTTGGTAGATGTACTTGACGCTCTGAACTTCGGACTTGAAGGCCCCAGTTTCTGGACCCTCTACTCGCAAGAAGTTGTAGCCTGTGATTTCTTTCTTCTCAGTTGCGTAGGCGGCATCCACTTCGCCTTCCAAGGTAACTGGATCTGCCAATTTAGCATCTTGTTCGTCCACGTAAGATACATTAACCGTTCCACGTGGTTTTGGAATTGCTTGGTAGATGTACTTAACATTTTGAACTTCTGTCTTGAAGGTGCCAGTTTCTGGACCCTCTACTCGCAGGAAGTTATAACCAGATACTTCCTTCTTCTGCGCCACGTAGGCTGCGTCCACTTCGCCTTCCAAAGTTTCTGGATCTGCCAATTTAGCATCTTGCTCGTCAACGTAAGTCACATTCACTGTTCCGCGTGGTTTTGGAATGGCTTGGTAAATATATTTAACATTCTGAACTTCGGACTTGAAGGTACCTGTTTCTGGGCCCTCTACTCGTAGGAAGTTGTACCCTGTGATTTCTTTCTTCTCAGCAACATAAGTTGCATCCACTTCACCTTCTAAGGTGACCGGATCTGCCAATTTTGCATCTTGCTCGTCTACGTATGTCACATTTACTGTTCCGCGTGGTTTTGGAATTGCTTGGTAGATATACTTGACGTTTTGGGCTTCTACTTTGAAAGCACCTGTCTCTGGGCCTTCCACTCGCAAGAAGTTGTAGCCTGTGATTTCTTTCTTCTCAGTTGCGTAGGCGGCATCCACTTCACCTTCTAAGGTAACTGGATCTGCCAATTTTGCGTCTTGCTCATCCACGTAAGTTACGTTTACCGTTCCACGTGGTTTTGGAATTGCTTGGTAGATGTACTTAACGTTTTGGACTTCTGTCTTGAAGGTGCCAGTTTCTGGACCTTCTACTCGTAAGAAGTTATAACCTGTGATTTCTTTCTTCTCAGTTGTATAACTTGCGTCCACTTCGCCTTCCAAGGTAACTGGGTCGGACAATTTTGCGTCTTGCTTGTCTACGTATGTAACATTCACCGTTCCGCGTGGTTTTGGAATTGCTTGATAGATGTACTTAACGTTTTGAACTTCTGTCTTGAAGGTACCGGTCTCTGGACCCTCCACTCGCAGGAAGTTATATCCTGTGATTTCTTTCTTCTCAGTTGCATAACTTGCATCCACTTCACCTTCTAAGGTAACTGGGTCTGCCAACTGAGCGTCTTTCTCATCAACGTAAGTTACTTGGACGCGTCCAGATTCCTTAGTTGAGGATTGTAATTCTTTCGGTGTATAGATGAAGGTCGTGACTTGTGGTTCAGTTTGGTACTGACCAGAAACCTTCCCTTCAATACGTGCAAGCTCGTAACCTTGGAAAGTTTTCTCTTCTAATGTAAAGTTACTTCCCACGGTACCAGTTGTTACGAGATCGTCTGCTAATTTGTCTTGTTTCTCGGTCAGATAACGAGCTGTTACGGTACCTTCTACTTTTGGCTTGTTAGAACTTGTGTGGATATAACCGACATAAGTGAAACCATCGATTTTAGGCGGCGTATATTGATAAGTTTGCCCCTTGGTTACCGTCTGGGTCTCGCTAGCGCGCAAATAATTCATTTGCGCCAGAGCAGCACGACCAGCGCCTAAACCGGATAAACCGATAACTAAGAGCAACCAGAATTTCCAAGAGCCGTTTTGCTTACGGAAAGACCATGCTAGCAGTGTCCCTAGAATCAATAGGAGTGCACTAATGAGCCACTGCAGGATGACCACATTCAACTCACCCGTCTTAGGAAGTGAGCCTGGGTCTTGAGGTTTGGATGGTTCTGGGTCTCCAGGTACAGAAGAAGATTCTGATGAACTGGAACTCGAACTCTCGGAATCGGACTCTGACGAGCTAGACGATTCGGAACTCTCGGAATCTGATGAGCTGGAGGACTCAGATTCTGAGGAAGAGGAGCTCTCGGACTCTGAAGAGGACGAACTCTCAGATTCAGAGGACTCTTCCGATGATGCTGAAGATTCATCGGATTGACTAGGTGGTTGAGGTTTTGAGCTTGCATCTTGCTCATAAACCAATTGATAATCCGCCACATCTGTTGTCGCCGTACCAGTCGGATTCTCTTTCACCACTTGCTGGAGTTGTTCAGGTGTAAGATCCGCCTGATTGACGAAATGATAATTTACAGTGGTCTGTTCTCCCTGAGAAAAGACTTGTAATATTTGTGTGGGGAACGCTAAACAGAAGATAGCGCTGAGCGCAAGGGCTCTTTGGGTTTTGTGACGCATGCCGATAATTCCTTTCAATATTTGTCCATTGTCTATTTAACTAGATTTATAGGCGAAAGTCAATCTAATTGCGCAAAATTCACATGATTTTTTTGTAAATCATATGATATCCTCCAATATATTATTTAAATATATATTTTGCATGATTGTTTGGACATCAAACTAAAAGAATTGCCTAGACATAAGGGAATAAAAGGCGAACGTTACTCCTGATTTTCTGCACAAAAATATGCGACCGAGAAATCTCGATCGCATATTTCATCTATTTCACATCAGTGGTTTGATTAGTTTCTAGCATTCTTGCGAGTAAACAACACAACAACTGCTGCGATTACCAATACAAAACCTAAGCCGATTAGTAAGAATGAGCTAGATTCACCAGTTTTTGGTAATTTCTTCTCTTCTTTCTTCTCTTCGTTCTTGCCTGGGTCATGTTGGTTTGGAGTATTGTTAGCAAGAAGGTTTACGAAGACCACACCGCTTGTATTTTCTTTCTTAGAAACTACTAATTGCCCTTGACCATTGTCAGTAACTTCTACTGTTACTGGGTAAGTCTTTTCATCGTAAGTGATCTCTGTCTTATCGCCTTTCTTCTGATGAAGAGTGTAAGTGTAAGTACCTGGCGCATCGTATGTCAATGCTGGGAAGGCTACTTTACCTTCTGCATCAGTCTTAAGTTCGCTGATGACTTTGCCATCTTTATCAAGTAATTCAATAGTGAAATCACCTGCTTTGATTGGCTGATTATCCTTGTCATCTTTGCCTTTTTTGAGGACTGAAGTTGCATCTACAACAACGCTAGTTGGAGCTGCCTTGTAAGTGTTAGAGAAGGCTGCTTCTTTAGCGTAAGTTGCTTTTGCTTCTAATTGACCTTTACCATTGTCTGTAACTGCTACTGCTACATCAAATTCGGTTGCGTCATAAGTGTAGCCTGCTGCGCCTTCATTCTTCTCACGAATCTTGAACTTGTAGTCACCTGCTGCATCGAAGCTTACTGCTGCGAATTCAACAGAACCATCTGCCTTGTTCTTAGCTGTTTGAACTACTTTACCGTTTTGGTCTACTAATTCGAAAGTGAATTGATCAGCTGCTAAATTAGCACCTGCCAATGTCTTGCTTGCTTTCACTACAACGCTTGCTGCTGCTGCTTTGTAAGTGTTAGAGAAAGCTGCTTCTTTAGCGTAAGTTGCTTTTGCTTCTAATTGACCTTTACCGTTGTCTGTAACTGCTACTGCTACATCAAATTCGGTTGCGTCATAAGTGTAGCCTGCTGCGCCTTCATTCTTCTCACGAATCTTGAAGTTGTAGTTGCCTGCTGCATCGAAGTTTACTGCTGGGAATTCAACAGTACCATCTGCTTTGTTCTTAGCAGTGCCAACAACTTTACCGTTTTGGTCTACTAATTCGAAAGTGAATTGATCAGCTGCTAAAGTAGCACCTGCTAATTTCTTGCTTGCTTTCACTACAACGCTTGCTGCTGCTGCCTTGTAAGTGTTAGAGAAGGCTGCTTCTTTAGCGTAAGTTGCTTTTGCTTCTAATTGACCTTTACCGTTGTCTGCAACAGCTACTGCTACATCGAATTCGGTTGCGTCATAAGTGTAGCCTGCTGCACCTTCATTCTTCTCACGAATCTTGAAGTTGTAGTTGCCTGCTGCATCGAAGCTTACTGCTGGGAATTCAACAGTACCATCTGCCTTGTTCTTAGCTGTTTGAACTACTTTACCGTTTTGGTCTACTAATTCGAAAGTGAATTGATCAGCTGCTAAAGTGCCGCCGTTCAATGTCTTGCTTGCTGTTACTACTAGGCTTGCTGCTGCTGCCTTGTAAGTGTTGCTGAAGCTTGCTTCTGGTGTGTAAGTTGCGGTTGCTTCTAATTGAGCTTGACCATTATCAACAACTGATACAGCCACTTCTACTTCTTTAGCGTCGTAGGTGTAACCTGCTGCACCTTCATTCTTCTCACGAATAGTGTAAGTGTAGTTGCCTGCTGCATCGAAGCTTACTGCTGGAAACTCAACAGTACCATCTGCTTTGTTCTTAGCGGTTTGAACTACTGAACCAGTAGCTTTGTCTACTAATTCGAAGGTGAATTGATCAGCTGCTAAAGTGCCGCCAGTCAATGTCTTAGTAGCTTTCACTACTAGGCTTGCAGATGCTGCTTTATAAGTGTTAGTGAAGGCTTCACGGTCATAAGTAACTGTGGCAGTCTTAGCACCTGCATTGTTAACTACCTTAACAGTTGCTGTGATTGGGTTTTGGTCATAAGTGACACCTGCCAAAGTGCCTTTTACTTCGCGAATCTTGTAGGTGAAGTCACCTGCATTCTTGAACTTAACTTTCTTGAATTTAACAAGACCGTTTTCGTCGTTCTTAGCTTTTGCAACTACTGAGTTGTCTGCTGAGTTTACTAATTCGAACTCGAATTCTTCAGCTTTCAGAGCACGACCTTCCAATTTCTTGTTAACTTGGAAGATTACTTCGTCAGAACGAGCACCAGTACCGATACCATCGGTAGTTGTCAATGGTGCGAAACCGTCGAAATCTTGCTTATCTGTATCAGAAGAGAAATTTACATGGTTTTTAACACGTTTAGTTACTGGGTCAACCGGTTCAGTGACACGAGTTTGGTAGATTAAGAAGAGACCACGGCCATCCAAGCTACCACCCTTGTTAGGGATAACTGTGAAGTGGTTGTCATCTTCATTTGTAATCGTAGTCCCGTCAAAGGAGTCTACCCGAGTCCCATTTTCCCAGTCACTGAAGTAGTAACCAGTCATTGGGCCAACAAATTCTTGGCCTTCAGGGATAGTGTCTTTGATAACCGCATTAGTTACGCCTGGTTTAGCGTAGCGGTTAATACGAATACGCCAGTCAACCAATTCTGGGTTGTCTTTGTTTTGTACCCCCCACTTGGTGTAACCAGTTGGGTCTTCATCGACAACGATACGTGTCAAGGTGTAAGTCCCAGCACCTGGCATTTCAAAGGTTTGTGGAACATTTTTTGGCACGCTATCCGCCCAAACTGCCGTGAATTGGACAGCAATTGTCTTGTCTTCGTTGAGTTTTGCGTAATAAGCTTCGTTAGTGATAGTGATAGTTGCAGTATTGGTAGCTGGATCTGTTACCAAAGTCCCTACAACTTCGCCCCCAGCGGTAATGTTAGTTGGGCCAGTTTGCTCAACTTTGAAGGTACTTGGCACTGTATAAACAATGGTGTCGCCATTCTTCAAGGTTACGCTGTTTGGAATTTTGTAACTTGGGGCAATATAGAATTTACCTTCCCCGTATTTAGCGTCATTTTTAACCGGGTTAGTGTTAATGGTAAAGCCAGTAGTCAACTCATATTGAGCTGGTTGAACTTGTGCTTGTGGGAAATGTTGTTCTGGCTCTGCCTCTGGATCAGCTGTTGCAGCTGGTTCAGTTTCTTTGGCAGGCGCCTCCTGTTTTTCCTCCCCGTTCTCTGTTGCCGGTTGGACTGCTTCTGTTGCCGCTGGTGCTACTGGTGTTGCCGCATCTTGCGCAAAAGCAGAAAGTGGGCTAACAAAGACTTGTAGAACCATCAGTAAGACAATCAGAAGATTATGTAGCTTACGTTTATTCAATTTATCACTCCTATCCCCTAAATCACACCCTCCCTCTAGACGCTACTTACTCAAGGGAAGACAATGCTTTTTTAGGATGTTTTTATGGCATTTAGTACCAAGTATATTCTATCAAACCGAGATTCATTTGTATAGAGGAAATTGCGATATTTTCAGAATCATTCGCATATTGTTAACAATGTCACGTCATGTCTTTTTTTTTATGACATACTAAGCAAGCCAACGCCTATTACTAGCGGTTTTCATAGTCTGTGCCATCTAGTATCTGACTTACATAGACCACTAAAAAAGTTGCTTGGGACTGACGTCCGGTTCTAGCATATATGAAGCAATATAAGACGATTCCTATTACTAGCAAGCTACTTAATCCCGCAAACCCACTAGCTGGCCCTAGGCCATTGATGGAAGATGCTGCCATCATTTCTTTCTACTATTATAATATGCAAATCTCTACCTGGGATGATACTGCCAGTAACACATAAAAAAGAGACTAGGAAGTTAGTCCCAGTCTCTCGTTTGACTTATTTACTTATTGTATTGATCAGGCTGATTATAGGTGTAAGTAGCCCTTGATTAGATCTTCTAACTTCTTCATTTCAGTCTTGATGTCCGCATCGTTAACGACGATGTTTTCCAAGGCTAATTCTGAATCAGAAAAGGCTTTAGCAGAACCTTCATAGATTGGAGCCGTAAAGCCGTACTCTAATTCGTCAGATGCTGCCTTAACAAGTGGGTTTTCTTTGACATAGTTAGTCCAGATTTCTGAGTTAGTCCCAGACTTAGTGATTGGTAGGTAACCAGTCTTAGATGCCCAAGTTGCAGTGTTCTCCGCCTTGAGGAGGAAGGACATGAAGGCTACAGCCCCTGCTTTTTCTTCATCAGAAGCATCTTCGAAGACCCCTAAGTCGTTCCCTGCTAAGAGGGTCATTTGCTTGCCTTGACCGAAAGTTGGAACTGGCGCAGTGGTAATGTTGATACCTGATTCTTGCACACCCTTGACTACGTAAGGTAAGCCCGCAGATGAGCCAATGTAGATTGCAGAACCGCCAGCTGCGAATGGACCTGACATGTACTTGTCTTCACCGGCCAAACGTGCTGAACCGTCTTTGACCATGTCTTTGATGAATTGGATAGGTTCGATGGCTTTGTCAGAAGTGAGGTCAACTGTCTTCAAGTCGTCAGAAACCCAAGTTGCGCCGTTTTGGCGAGCCATGGTTTCCACTTCAATAGATAGACCATTTTCCAAACCTAAGGCTGGCTTATCAACGCCTTTTTCTTTGAGGGCAGCTGCTAATTCTTTGACTTCAGCCCAAGTCTTAGGTACTTCTTTACCTGCTTGTTTGAGCATGTCTTGGTTAACGAACATGAGACGTACAGATTTAGAAAATGGTAATGCGTAGATCTTGTCTTCAACGGTTACGCCTTTTAAGAAACCTGGGTAGATGTCCTTCTTAAGTTCTTCAGTGAAGCCATTGTCAGCAGTTAAGAATTCATCTAATGGAGCTAAGAGGCCTTCTGACTTGAAGCCAGAGAAGCTAGAGGCAGTTAATTGAGTCATGGTTGGTAGGTCGCCAGAGGCAGCCGCAGCCATCACCCCTTGTTGTAGGGCTTTGTAGTTCCCTTGGCTAGTTTCTTCAACTTCATACTTGTCTTGAGATTCGTTGAAGGCCTTAACGAGTTTGGTTAATTCCTCAGCATGAGGACCGTTCATTGCATGCCAGAAAGTTACTTTAACCTTGTCAGCAGCCTGAGCAGATGGTGCGTAAGCACTGAATGCTAAGACTACTGTGAGTAATAATGCGAAAAGCACTTTGATTTTTTTCACTAGATGTTACCTCCAAATAGTTAATGGGAAAGCATTGAGGGGCTAGCCCTTCAAGCCAGAACGTGAAATACCTTGAATAATGTATTTCTGCAACAATAAGTAAATAATCACCATTGGCAAGATTACCAGGGTCGACGCCGCCATCAAGAGTTCGAATTGGGTGCCGGCTTCAGTGGTAAAGGCTTGGAGTCCAACAGGTAAAGTCCTTAAGTCAGGTGCCGAGTTGGTGACGATCATTGGCCAGAGGAAGGAGTTCCATGAACCGATGACCTTGAGAATCATCACGGCGATAATGGACGATTTAGACAGTGGCACAACCATTTCCCAGAGAAATTGCCAGTCGCTGGCGCCATCCGTCTTGGCAGCATAGTAGAGCTCGTCTGGAATCGTCTGAATGTTTTGCTTCAAGGTGAAAACCGAGAAGACAGAGGCGAACCAAGGAATAATCAAGGCCCAGTAGGTGTTGACTAATTTCCAACTTGACAAGGTCACGAAGTTTGGAATGGTCATCAATTCCCCTGGCACCATCATAGTTGCCAATAAGAGTAAGAAGAGGATGTCTTTACCCCAGAATTTGAGCTTAGCGAAGGCATAAGCTGCTAGGATTGAGGTGAAGAGTTCCCCGGCGGTCGTCACAGTTGTAACAAAGACCGAGTTAAGGAAGTAGCGGCCGAATGGGGCTTTCTCCAGGGCTTGGCCATAGTTAGAGAAGAGCCAGTTCCGTGGTAGCCAAGTTGGCGGTACGGAGATTGCTTCGGACCCTGACTTCAGACTGGTCGCCACCATCCAGTAGAATGGCAGAATCATGACCAGCGCGCCCAAGGTCAAGATGACATAGAGCAGAATTGTTTGAATGCGTTTTGTGCGTGCCATGTCTTAACCTCCCCGCTTCTCGAAGTATTTGTTGCCTATGTTCTGGAAGACGGTAATAACGAGAACAATGGCGAAGAGGATAATCCCGGTCGCAGCTGCCATCCCGTAGTTAAATTGAACATAGAACTGATCGAAGAGATAGTAGACAACGGTCATGGCTGAACCACCTGGTCCAGGACGCCCATTGAAGAGGGCGAAGACTTCATCGAAGACCTTGAAGCCGTTGATGATGCCGACTGTTGACAAGAGGAAGAGGGTTGGTCGTAAGAGCGGTAAGGTAATATTGGTGAATCTCTTCCAGGCGTTGGCCCCATCAACTTGAGCCGCCTTGTAGTAGGTCTCGTTGATGTTACCCAAGCCGACCAGGGTCAGCAGGATATTGAAGCCCAGGCTCTTCCAGATGGCCATGATAATGACGGCCGTCATGGCTGTCTTAGGATCATTGAGCCAGTTGATACGGTCAATCCCTACTAAACCTAAGAGGTAGTTGAGTAGCCCGTACTCTGAGTGATAGAGCCAAGACCAGACCACGGAGATGGCCACCGTTGAGGTAACGAATGGCAAGAAGTAGGCGGTTCGGAAGAGGCCTTTGAGGACCGGAATCTGATTGAGTAAGACCGCTACTGTAACTGAGATTGTGATGGAACAGAGCACCACCCAGAAAACATAGGTTGCCGTATTTTGTAGCGCTAGGTAGAACTTAGGATCCGCCAGAATCTTCTGGAAGTTATCCATAGACCAGACCACTGGCTTGTTCTTAGTAATATTCCGCAACTTGTAGTTTTCATAGAAACTCATCATGAAGGAGCGGATAATCGGAATAATGGTGAAGGTTGTCATGAACACCAAGGCCGGCGCTAGATAGAGTAGGGCCTGGAGGCTACTCTTGAGAGTAGGTTTGCGGTTCATCTAGCCCTCACGCTCGCTTTCTGACAGAATACGACGTTGGTCTTCTTGGAAGAAGAGCAGGCGTTCAGCAGGCACTTGCAAGTAGATTTCTTGGTCTACTTCTAAGTCACCTTCTAAGTTGGAAACGACGAAGCGTTCGCCTTCCCATTCCAAGTGAACGGTAATATCCTTACCTACTGCTTCCACGCGGACTACTTTCCCGCGGACTAAGTAGTTATCGACTGTCCCAGGACGGAAATGCTCGGAACGGACCCCGATAGTTGCCCAGTTCAATTCTGCAAAGGCACTGTTAGGGTTTAGGGCTGCAGAGCCCTTAGCAAAGGTGTT
This sequence comes from Abiotrophia defectiva ATCC 49176, assembly GCF_037041345.1. Taxonomy (NCBI): domain Bacteria; kingdom Bacillati; phylum Bacillota; class Bacilli; order Lactobacillales; family Aerococcaceae; genus Abiotrophia; species Abiotrophia defectiva. The sequence continues at coordinate 1,965,977 of NZ_CP146287.1, forward strand.
GATGATTGGTGACCCGATGAAGCGAGCCACGAAGAGGTTGCTAGGTGTTTGGTAGAGGCTGACTGGGTCCGCTACTTGTTGAATCTCGCCTTTTTCCAAGACCATGACGCTGTCCGCGATAGACAAAGCTTCTTCTTGGTCGTGGGTAACGAAGACGGTGGTAACCCCTGTCTCTTGTTGGATACGGCGAATTTCTTCACGCATCTCAATCCGGAGGCGAGCATCTAAGTTAGACAAAGGCTCGTCCATAAGTAGGATGGAAGGTGATTTAGCCATAGCCCGGCTGATGGCCACCCGTTGCTGTTGTCCCCCTGACAACTGGCGTGGGTACTTATCTAGTTGGTCTTGAATTTGCGTTAATTTTGCCATTTCGATGGCACGTTCGCGGCGCTCAGCTTTTGGCATTTTTTCCATTTTAAGCGGGAACATGATGTTTTCCAAGACCGTCAAGTGTGGATAGAGGGCATAGGATTGGAAGACTAAGCCTACCCGACGCTTAACTGGGTCTAATTTAGTTACATCTTTATCGTCGAAGAAAATCTTACCTGATGTTGCGTTCAGTAACCCTGAAATTAAGTATAATGTTGTAGATTTACCACAGCCAGAAGGTCCTAAGAAGGAAATAAGTTGCTGGCTAGGCAATGTAAAATTAATCCGGTCCAAAACAGTCTTCTGTTCGAACTGCATGGTCACGTCTTCAAATCTAACTTGCACGTTGATTCTCCTCATTTTTATCAGTCTTAGTAAGTGCTAGGGAGCTTACAGCTCTAGCGTAAATTATAGCATAAATCGCATCATATTTCCCTCAATTTTTGCGTTTTTCATGCTATTCTAATAAAAGCTTTTTTAGTCAGCTAGGCTCTTAATCTGTTCAGCAGAGTAAGTCGTCTCTAGACTTGGTAACCATGGGGTCAGCCCTAAATCGACTAAGGCTTCCGCATAACGTTCTGGCTTAAAGCTGTGCCATGGCACAACTAGCTTAGCGCCTACCACATAATTAACCAAGCAGAGGTCTTGGGTAGAGGCGTGGCCAGACACATGGCCATGATAGAATTGCCAGCCTGCTTTGACGATGCCTTCCAACCAAGGTTGGTAACGCGCATCATAAGCTCCTAGCGGCACCCCGTTGGAGTGGATGTAGATACCTTCTGATAGGCTAAAGATATAATCATGGTGTTGTTCATAGTCGACTTGGACAGCGTATTGAGCAGGTGCTGCCTGCACTTGGTCCCAGGTCAAGACATCTTGAACTGGCAGCTTGCTGTCGCCATCCCAGTTGATGGTTGCCAAGGCTGCCTCTGGTGCCATGTAAGGTCGCAAGAGACGGTAGTAGTTAGGCTCTAAGACCAGAGTCCGTCCTGCACGATTGAGCGCTCGCGCCATATAGACTAGACGCTCAATATTTTGTGGATAGACGTTAAGCGCCACTAACTGATTGCCAGCTTGCTCAACCACTTGGGTAAAGTCCTTGAGGAACTTGGCTTCGTTGCCTGCTGAAATTGAGGCTACGCGAGCAGCCAAGTCCTCTGGCAGTTGCATCCGATCATCGCGTGACCCTGGGTCAAAGCTGAAGGTCGTCCCTTCAACTAAGAAGAGGTCAGGCTGGAAGTCCCGGGCTTTTTGCGCCCAATGTAAGACGCGTTCTGGATGGAAACCAGTTAAACGGAAGTCACCAGAGTTAACCACCTTAAGGTCTGGCCCGGTGATGAAGATGCTAGCTGCCCCAATAGTGTCATGGTCGCTGACCACAAACTCAATGGTGAAAGGTCCAAATTGGAAAGGCTCCTCTGATTGAACGGCCTGCCAATTAACCTTGAAGTCAGGTAACAAGTCATCGCTTGCTAGACGTTGGTAGAAGGAAACACTGTCTTCCAGGGCATAGATGGGTAGGTCCTCAGGCAACTGACCGAAGCCCCCAATATGGTCTAGATGGAGATGTGATAGGCAGACGATGGTCTTAATATCGGTCTCCTCATAGCTTGCTAGGTCACTTGCGCCTAGTTGTTGGCGGGTGTAGAGGCCGTCAATGGCCGGCAGGTGCCCCTTTTCTAGCAGGCTTGGAGTCAAGTCGACTTGCTTCAATTCATCCAAGCTTGCTCCAAATAAAGCGCCAAAATCTGTCAGAATACGGTAGTTACCCGCTTCTAGACTGACAATATTACCACCTATGGTATCAAGTCCTCCCCAAAATCTTACCTGGGTCGTGATTTCTTGTGTCATGTTGTCTGTCTCCTTCATTGCATTTTGTGCCACAGTCCATGATACCACCAAAAGCCCCCCTGTCGCAAGTCTTGGGGAAAGGTTCTCAGGTCAGGAGCGACAACTTGTGATCAGGTCAGCACTCGGTCGCCTGACGCTTAGGTCTATAACAAAACCCCGCCTCCTTTTCGTCAGGGGCGGGGTTGAATCTTAACTTAATTTTGCCAGTCCTTAGGACTCCACATGCTACCGTCTAACTGGCCTTCTAGCTGGCGCAGACGGTCTTCTTGTTGTTGGTAGAGGTCGCTAGCGACTTGCAGCAAAGCTTGACTGGGATAGTCAGAAGCCTGTGCCTGCCAGTCCTGGATATAGTCTTGATAGGGATTCATAAGAAGCTAACCCTCCTTATTCAGGGCCTGCAGCTCCTGGATTTCATCTCGATTTTGACTCAAGTCCTCACGGAACTGGTCATAGACTGCTTGGCTTTCAAGCGACAGGGACAAGTCCAAGTCGGCTAGTCGATCCAAGACAAAGGTCTGCAAGGCATCGAAGTCATCCACCTTACCCGTCTCAAGGTAGCAGGCGTAGTGAACTAGCAGCTGCTTCTTCTGGGGCTCGGTCAGATAGTAGAACTGATGAACCGGAAAATAAGCCAAGGGCGCTAAACCAAAATGCTTGGCCCAGGCATAATAAGGCGACAAGAGCGAAGACAGGCTAAAGCCTTCCCGGCCCCCGACTTGATAGCGGCTAGCCTTAACACCTGCGATGACCACCAAGCCCATTTCCATCTGAGCGAGACGAGGCATGGCGGCCTGCATGGCCTTGGACATATCGAAGACGCTATCCATCCAGATTTTGAGGATGGCTGGTGCCTGGTACCAGTAGAGTTGGAACTGGAAAATCACCCGGTCATAGCGAGTCAGACGTGCCAATTCCACACTGGCATCGAAGTGCTGGCCATTGGCCTCATATTCCGCCTGCAAATCGACATAGCTGACCTCAGTCAGGGCCAAACCTGATTGTTGTAGAAATTGTTGGCTGCTAGAGCCGGCCACATCAGGGTGGGCCAGATAGACGATGGTCTTAGTCACGACAGGCTTCCTTTCTGTGGGGACTTACTTGTCTTCTGACTTGGCCTTCTTGTTACCAATCAGGAAGCTCCCCAGATTTTTTTTGACTTTGTTTGGAGCTGGCTCTTGGGCCTGGTCTCCGGATTCCGCTGCTTCTAGCGGTAGGCGAATAATGAAGGTCGAACCCTGGCCTAGCTCACTTTCGACCCGAATGGTGCCGCCGTGGGCTTCGACTAGGGACTTAACGACTGCTAAACCAATCCCCGATTCACCGAACTTGGTATTCTTACGGGAAATGTCCACCTTGTAGAATCGCTCCCAGATGTCTTCAATTTGCTTGGCATCAATCCCAATCCCCTGGTCCATAATGCGGAGCTCGGTAAAGACTCCGTCTTGGCGCCCCCAGAGGGTGATATCACTATTCTCTGAGAACTGGATGGCATTGGTCACTAGGTTAATGATAATCTGAACCAACCGGTCTCGGTCCCCGTAAATCAGAAGATCCTCAGGCGCATCCAGTACTATGCGGTCGCCCTTTTCTTGGGCCTTAGCGGTTAGCTGGGTCCGAATCTGGCAGAGCAAATCATAGGCCTTGAGCGTCTGCTTGTTAAGGCTAATCTGGTTGGTCCGAATTTTCTCGTAGTCCAGGTTCTCGTTAACTAGACGAATGAGCCGTTGGGTCTCGGTGGCCAGCAATTCTAAGCTACGTTTGCGTTGGGGCTCAGGGAAAATATCATACTGGAGCCCTTCGATGACCCCACTCATGGTAGTCAGTGGCGTCCGCATCTCGTGGGCCGCATCCATCATAAATTGGCGTCTTAAGGTTTCTTGGCGCTTAATCTCTTCGCGAGATTTTGCCAAGGAATCCGTCATGACTTGGAAATCATGGGCCAAGTCACCGAACTCGTCTCGGCTCTTATTACTAATATTAAGCTGAACATCATAGTTGCCTGCCGTAATCTGGCGAGTGGCTTGTTGCAAGCGCCGAATCTTGCGGGTCTGGAAGAGGGCATAGGCCACACTGATTCCTAGACCAATGACGGTTGCAATCCCGAAGGAGAAGATAATATTGTTGTAGACTTCTTGCTGGCGAGTCTCCAGGTTCTCGATTGGCTCGCTCAGGCTGATAAAGCCGGCCGGAAATTGGGCACTGTCGCTAGCCTGGCGGTTGAGCGGCAAATAGACGGTGGCCAGACGCGTGATTTTCCCTTGGTCTGGGCGATAGGTCACACGCAAAGGCAGGTTCTGCCCTTGGCGAATGGCCCGCAACTCACTATCTGTCAGATTAGCCCGGTACTCCTGGCGGTAGGTTGGGTAGATGATGCTCCCATTGGCAAGGTAGACCTGAATAGAGATATTGTCCGAAGCCAGTAGTTGGTCTACTTTCTTAATATCCTCACGGGAAAAGTTATTGCTGACAATGTTGCTACCGTAATTCAATAGGCGCGTCTCGACTTCACTGTGGATTTGCTGATTCATATAGTTGCTAATCCGTGAGGCCGATAGGGCCAAGGTCACCAGCATGACCAGCAGAAATCCGGCAATTAATTGCCAGAGAAATCTAAATCGCATTAATGATCACCTGGATCTTCGTACTTGTAGCCGACACCCCAGACAGTCTGAATAATTTGCGGCCCAATCACTTCAATCTTCTGCCGTAATTTCTTAATATGGGCATCGACGGTCCGCTCGTCGCCATAGAAAGGATCTTCCCAGAGCTGCTTAAGCAACTGTTCACGGTTGAAGACCCGCTTAGGCGAGCGCACAAAGGTCAGCAACAAATCAAACTCCTTAGGTGTCAGGTTCTCAATCAGCTGGTTATTATAGTAGGCTTCCCGGGTCACGGTATTGATCTTGACGCTCTTGGTCACTACATCGAAGCCTTCTTCTTCCTGAGTTTGACTGTGGTCAGTACCAGGAATTTGACTACGACGGTAGAGGGCCTTCATGCGAGCCATCAAGGTCAAGGGGCTAAAAGGCTTGGTGACGTAATCGTCAGCCCCCATTTCCAAGCCAATGACTTGGTCACTCTCTGAATCTTGAGCAGTCAGCATAATAATCGGTGTTTCCTTAGAAATTTTGCGGATATTCCGGCAAATGGTGATGCCATCCATAGACGGCAAGTTAATGTCTAGCAAGACAATGTCCCACTTACTTGGAGACTCCGCATAGGCGTTGTACCCTTCTAAGCCATCATGGTAGAAGTGGCCTTGGAATTGCTCCTTCTCGAAAAACATGGACATCATTTCGCAGACAGATTCGTTATCTTCAATCATTAATACGTTCATTCGACGACCTCCTAACTCTTGGTTTCACTCCTATTATATACCAAAAGTTAGCAAATGTAATGGTAGAGCTTACCTAGTCGCAAAATTGTCATAAAGACTGGCGTAATCTGAGGTCTTAAGCCTTAAAACCCGCTAGCTGGCGCATATCCAATTGTTCTTGACTGGGCACTTCATACTGGCGCCGGATGGCGTCGTAGTCTTCCTGGCCCTTAGGTGTGCTGTGGTTCTGGCCGCTAGTCTTGCCGGCACTGCCATTCTTGCTCTCAAGCAGAGTAATATCTTGGACATGGCATTCCAGGATGTAGACTTTTTGATCTTGATTATTGGTGTAGTGGCGGGATTCCATTCGCCCCACTACCCCAATACGGTGGCCCTTTTGGGCGTATTTGACTAGTAAGTCAGCTAGATAGTCCCAAGCCACAATGGGAATAAAGTCGGTCTGAAAGTCGCCATTGCGGTCACGATGGCGGCGGGAGACGGCTAGGCAATTATTGACCACCCGATGGTCGCCCACCTGACGGTCTTCGACAGGACGAGTCAAACGTCCAACAAGCAACAATTGATTCATAGGTATTCCTCCAGAAAATAATTTGCCTTTCATAGATATATAGGCTTTGGGACCAGGTTTTTTACTGGTTTTGGAGATAAAAGGTTGAAATTTTATGATGCTTACAAGCGAGCCCTGGTTTACCAACCTTGCCTTGCAAAGAGTATATATAGGATTTTATATATAAAAATAGACTAGCCTCAGCTAGTCTACAAAAGAAATGCCCCTATCGCTAGGATAGGGGTAGATTGCTATAAAGCATGACTTTCCGCTAGTTCCACTAACTTGCGGAGACGATGGTTGACACCCGACTTGGAAATAGGGCCACCTGGAATTAATTGGCCTAACTCACCCAAACTGAGGTCGGGATGATCTAGACGGAATTCCGCCATAATCCGCAACTTATCAGGGAGGCTATCCAGCCCCCGCGTGTCGGCTAGGTAACGAATGGCTTCAATCTGCCGTTGTGAGGCATCGATTTGCTTGTTGAGGTTGGCCGTCTCACAGTTGACCAGACGGTTAACGGAGTTACGCATGTCACGAACAATGCGAATATCTTCGAAGCGTAACATAGCCCGGTTGGCACCGATAATAGCCAGAAACTCGGCAATTTTCTCAGCTTCCTTAAGGTAGGTAATATAGCCGTTGCGACGGACGATGGTCCGTGCATTGAGGTGGAAATGATTCATCATCTTGCAGATGTCCTCATTGTGCTCCTCGTAGTTGGAATAGATTTCCAAGTGATAGCGACTATTCTCCGGATTGTTGACGGAACCAGCTGCTAGGAAGGCACCCCGCAAATAGGAGCGCTCCTTCTGTTCATTATTCATAATGTCAGGCGCGATATGGTGGTTAATCATGAGCCCGTCGAAGATGCCTAAGTCCTCCAAGATATCCCGCACATTCTGGCGGCAACGGACGATATAGACATTATTCTTCTTAAGCTTCATCTTGCGTCTGACCATGAGCTCACTCTCAGTGTGATAGAACTGCTTGAGTAGGCTGTAGAGTCGGCGGGCAATGGCCGCATTTTCGCTCTGAACATTGAGAATAAACTTCTGTTGGTAGAGGCTGACTGCCCCATTCATCCGAATCAGGGCCGCAAGCTCCGCCTTAGCGTGTTCCTTGTGGACCTCTAAGAGGGTACATTCCTTCTTAACTTCTGATGCGAAGGTCATGAGAACCCTCCTTTCTGCTTGGACTTAGCTTACCTTAGACTTGTGCCGCCTGATGTTTGAGGCGACGGTTAAGCTTAATCGTTTCCATGAGATGGCGGAGTTCTTCCACCACTAATTCGGTGTCATGGTAGGCACCGCCATTTTTCATGCTGAGGAAGCTATTGGAAATGACGCGGCAACCCAATTTACGCATGCCTTCAAAGTCATGGCGGACTTGAAGTAGGTACTCTTCATTAGGTTGATTGTCAATGTAATCCTGAGGCACCTCGGCAATGTTCACGAGGACCGTATCGATAAAGGCCTGGCCCAAATGTTCATGCAAGACTCGGACATGGTCAGCATCCGAGAACTGCTCGGTCTCCCCTAACTGGGTCATGATGTTACAAATATAGACGACTTCAGCCTGGGTCCGTTTGATGGCCTGACCGATTTCTTCAATCATGAGATTAGGCAGGATACTGGAATAGAGGCTACCTGGCCCCAGAACAATCAAATCTGCCTGTTCAATAGCTTCCACGACATGAGGGGTCGCCTGAATGGCTGGCTCCCCTTGCATGGTGGTCACCAGAACTTGTTGAATCTTCTTACGATGACGTGCAATCTTAGACTCGCCGACCGCAATGGTCCCGTCCTCGAAGAGGGCGTGCAAGACTAGGGGCTCGGTCGCTGCCGGCAGAATCTGGCCCTGAACCTTCATATAATTGGATAGAATGTCTAAGGACTCGGTCAAGGAACCTCGCATTTCTTTCAAAGCGGCAATGAGTAAGTTACCGATGGCGTGGCCGGCCAAGAAGTCATCATCCGTGTTAAAACGATACTGGAAGACGTCCAGTAGTAGCTCGTCAGCATCGGATAAGGCCACCATACAGTTACGAATATCGCCCGGAGGGACGACATCAATATAGTCGCGAATGGCGCCTGAGCTACCACCATCATCCGCCACGGTTACAACGGCTGTAATGTCGGCGTCAATTCGTTTGAGCCCCCGCAAGATAACAGGCAATCCGGTCCCACCACCGATGACTGCTACCTTATAGCGGTGCGATTTGGTCTCGCTCATGACCGGTTCACGGTCTCTTTCTTCTTCATATAATCACGGTGGGAAATATTAACCGCATAGTTATCTGTCTTAAGATGGTTGGCAATCCGCTCAGCAATGGCCACGGACCGGTGTTTACCGCCGGTACAACCAATGGCGATGGTCACACTGGATTTGCCTTCCTTCTTGTAACCTGGTAGGCAGAACTCAATGACATCAATGAGCTTGCTGTAGAAGGCCTGGGTTTCGGGTTGCTTCATGACATAGTCATAAACCGGCGCATCCATCCCAGTCTGCGGGCGCAATTCCGGAATATAGTGCGGGTTAGGCAGGAAGCGCACGTCCCAGATAATATCGGCATCAATCGGCACCCCGTACTTGAAGCCAAAGGACATGACTTCCACATGGAAGGTCTGATAATCCTTAGTGGCGAAGTCCTTAATCAGGCGCTCACGCAACTGACGTGGAGAAATATCGGAAGTATCAATGATGATTTGGGCGCGGGTGCGCAAGTCCATGAGCAACTCACGTTCCTTGGCAATCCCTTCTGATACCCGGCCATCTGGGGCCAGTGGGTGATTCCGGCGGGTCTCCTTATAGCGAGATACTAAGACCGAATCGCTAGAATCTAAGAAAATAATGCGGGTTGTCACTAACTGTGTGTTATCTAAAGTCGCAATCAGGCTGTCGACTTCATTAAAGAAATCTCGGCTCCGCAAGTCGATGACAAGCGCAATCCGGCTGATTTTGCCTGATTCTTTGACCAATTCCCAGAAGGTTGGGAGCAGGGTTGGGGGCATGTTATCGATACAGAAGTAGCCTAAATCTTCAAAACTTTGGACCGCAACTGTCTTGCCGGCGCCGCTCATCCCTGTAATAATGACTAGTTCGAGTGTGTCTGCCATATCATCGCCTCTTTCTTTGTGGAATCCTCGCTATTTTCCTCCCTAGTATACCACGCTTAGGCGGGAAAAGCGACCTAGGAGCCGGACGCTTGCTTCTGGCGGTTTTAGGGTATTTAAGTAGATTTACAAAACTTTCTGGGCGCTAGCTTCCTGATAGGCCCGGACATTTACCTGAGTGCTATGGCTAAATTTCCCTTTCAAATTTCTAGCCCTACTAGTAACCGTCTACATTTCATGGTAGAATATTAGCATAAAGTGAGGAGCCTCTCACTAGGTTTCATTTCTCTTATGACGCAATACTGAAAGGTGGTAATGCTATGACATGGCAAGAAACATTAAACCTCTGGAAAAATTACGACGCCCTTGATCCAGTGCTCAAGGAAGAGTTAGCCAATAACCAGGACGAAGAAGCCTTAAAGGATGCCTTTGGCGCCAATCTCAGCTTCGGGACAGCAGGTATGCGTGGTGTCCTAGGGGCAGGGCCTAACTGCATGAACGTCTACACCGTTCGCCAAGCAACAGAAGGCTTAGCCCAATTAATCGAAGAAGCTGGCCAATCGGCTAAAGACCGCGGAGTTGCGATTTCCTATGACTCACGGCATTATTCACCTGAATTCGCCATGGAAGCGGCCTTGGTCTTGGGTCGTCACGGCATCAAGAGCTATGTCTTTGAGAGCTTACGGCCAACGCCTGAATTATCCTTTGCCGTACGCTACCTCAACACCTACGCTGGGATTATGATTACTGCCAGCCACAACCCTGCCGCCTACAATGGCTACAAGGTTTACGGCGAAGACGGTGGGCAAATGCCACCGGAAGATGCAGATAAATTAACAGAATTTGTGCGCGCAGTGGAAAACCCTCTAACCGTTGAAGTAGGTGACAAGACCGAATTATTAGGGAGCGGCGTCGTAGAAATCATCGGTGACCGTGTGGACCAAGCTTACCTAGAAGAAATGAAGGCTGTCACCATCAACCCTGAATTAGTCAAGGAAATGGCGGACCAAGTCAGCATCGTCTTCACGCCACTTCACGGGACTGGTATGTACCTAGGTCTTAAAGCCCTCAACCAAGCTGGCTTTAACACGATTCACGTGGTAGAAGAACAAGCTAAAGCAGACGGTGACTTCCCAACTGTTAAGTCGCCTAACCCTGAATCTGCTGCGGCCTTTGATTTGGCTGAGCAATTAGCTAAGAAGGTAGAAGCGGATATCCTCTTAGGGACCGACCCAGACGCTGACCGGCTCGGGGCTAAGGTTCGCACTAGCAAGGGTGACTACCAACTCTTGACTGGGAACCAAATCGCTTCCCTCATGTTGGACTACATCTTGAACGCTAAGTTAGAACTCAACCAACTGCCTAAGAACGGGGTAGCGGTTAAGTCTATCGTATCGACTAACTTTGCTGACGCCATCTTATCTCACTATGGCTTAGAAGCGGTCGAAGTACTAACTGGCTTCAAATTTATCGCTGAGAAGATCCAAGAATATGAAGAAACAGGCTCTAAGACCTTCCTCATGGGCTTTGAAGAATCTTACGGTTACCTCATTAAGCCATTTGTTCGCGATAAGGATGCCATCCAAGCCTTGGTAGTCTTAGCCGAATTGACTGCCTACCACAAGAAAGCGGGCCGCACCTTGGCTGATGTCTTAGAAAGCATGTACGAAAAATACGGCTACTTCTATGAAAAGACTATCGCAGTGGACTTCCCAGGTCTCTCTGGGCAAGCTAAGATGGCAGCCATCATGCAGCAAATCCGGACTGAAGGGATCAAGGAAATGGGTGGCCTCAAAGTGGTGAGCGCAGCTGACTACTTAGCTGGCACACGCACTCTGGCTGACGGCACGGTTGAAACCTTGACCTTCCCACCATCTGATGCCCTCAAGTATGTCTTGGAAGACGGCAGCTGGGTGGCTTTCCGTCCAAGTGGTACCGAACCAAAAATCAAGCTCTATCTAGGCACCCAAGGCGCTTCGCATGAAGAAGTAGAAGCTAAGGCTGCTAAGATTGAAGCAGACATCGCTAAATTAACCGCCTAAGTCTAAGGCAAAAGGACTGGGATTGATGCCCAGTCCTTTTTGTGTGGTTTGGTTAATGGAGAACTAGCGGCTCTAGGCCTAGGTTTTTGGCTGAGACAGCTCGGGATATCATGAAATCTGCCCCAAGCCCTATCTTTTGACCGAGCCAGTGGTCCACTTTCCAGAGTAGACCACTGGCTCGAAGCTTTTCCTGACTTTTGGCACGTTTCCAGCGATTTCCCGAGAGCTAGTGGTCCACTTTCCGGAGTAGACCACTGGCTCGAAGCTTTTCCTAGCTTTTGACCCGTTTCTGGTGATTTCCCGGGAGCTAGTGGTCCACTTGACAGAGTGGGCCACTGGCTCGAAGCTTTTCCTAGCTTTTGACCCGTTTCTGGTGATTTCCCGGGAGCTAGTGGTCCACTTGACAGAGTGGGCCACTGGCTCGAAGCCTTTCCTAGCTTTTGACCCGTTTCTGGTGATTTCCCGGGAGCTAGTGGTCCACTTGACAGAGTGGGCCACTGGCTCGAAGCCTTTCCTAGCTTTTGACCCATTTTCGGCGATTTCCCGGGAGCTAGTGGTCCACTTTCCGGAGTGGGCCACTGGCTACATCAAAAGCCCTGCACTGATAGACAGTGCAGGGCTTTTTAGCTTAGTCTTTAAGACTTTCAATGTATTGGTAGGCTTGGAAACCAGCCGTGCCGCCATCGCCGGTGGCTGTTACGATTTGGCGCAGGTGCTTTTGACGCACGTCGCCAGCTGCAAAAACGCCTGGCAGGCTAGTGGCCATGTGGTCATCCGTGATGATCCAGCCTTCTTGGTCGGTAATTTCCAAATCTTTGACTGCTTCTGAGTTAGGCACTAAACCAACGTAGATAAAGACCCCTTGGGCATCCACGCGGCTGGTCTGGCCAGTCTTGACGTTCTTAATTTGCACGCCTTCAACCGCATCCGTCCCTAGAATTTCCTCCACCACGCTATCCCAGATAAATTCAATCTTAGGATTGGAAAAGGCCCGGTCTTGCAGGACTTTCTGCGCTCGGAGCTCGTCACGACGGTGAATAACTGTGACCTTGCTAGCAAATTGAGTCAGGTAATGGGCTTCTTCAACGGCCGAGTCACCTCCGCCGACTACGATAATTTCCTTATCGCGGAAGAAGAAACCGTCACAGACCGCACAGTAGGACACGCCACGGCCAGCCAATTCTTCTTCACCAGGCACACCAAGATGGCGGTGGAAAGAACCGGTCGCCACAATGACTGCCTTAGCTTCATAAATCTTAGAGCTAGTATGCACTCGCTTAAGGTCACCTGCTACTTCAATATGGCTCACATCGCCGTAGTCGTGGACTGCGTCAAAACGCATGGCCCCTTGGTACATGTGTTGGGCCAATTCTGGGCCGGAAACCAGGGAAAAACCAGGATAGTTTTCCACGTCTGCCGTGTTGTTGACTTCCCCGCCAGGAACGCCTTTTTCAATCATGTGGGTCTTGAGATTGGCTCGTGAAGCGTAGAGGGCGGCGGTCATGCCAGCCGGCCCAGCGCCAATCACGACGACATCTGTTACAATTAATTCTTTTTCCATTCTATCATTCACTCTCTTAATAATGCGCTTGAGACAGGGAGGCTTCTTGCTTGCCATCGCGCGTCATCAAGCGAAGCAGGCCTTCCTTGACCTGCGCACCTTCATAAATAAGACCATAGAGGGCCTCGGTAATTGGCATCTCGATTCCGGATTCCTTGGCCAATTCATAGGCTGACTGGCAAGTAGCAATCCCTTCGACTACCATTTGAATTTCTTCTTCGATGGCTTCCTTGCTGTAACCTTTGGCTAGCAGATTCCCTGCCTGCCAGTTACGGGAGTGGGGACTGGTACAGGTGACCACTAGGTCGCCTACCCCGCTCAAGCCAACGAAAGTCAGCGGGTCTGCCCCTAACTTAATGCCCATACGGGAAATTTCAGCCAGACCACGCGTTACTAGGGCGGCCTTGGCATTGTCGCCGTAGCCAGCTCCCGCTAGGACACCGGCCCCTAGGGCAATAATATTCTTGAGGGCCGCGCCCATTTCCACGCCTACCACATCGGTATTGGTATAAATGCGGAAGTAGTGATTCTTAAAGAGGGCCTGCACCTTCTCAGCTGCTTGTAAATTGGGACAAGCGGCCGTTACAGTCGTCAGGTCATGGCGGGCTACTTCCTCAGCATGGCTTGGGCCTGACAAAACAACCAGGTCTTGGTAGTCTTGGCGCGGAATTTCCGCTTCAATCATCTGGCTAACTCGCAAATGGGTCCCCTGCTCCAGCCCCTTAGTGGCATGCACTAGGAGGGGTTGGGCGTCTGACTGACTGAGATAGCTAGCTACCTGCCGAGCAACCGAGCGAATAGCCTTGGTTGGTAAGACGAAGAGCACGACAGCGGCTTGATCCAAGGCTGCTTTTAAGTCCGTTGTTGCCACAATGGCCGTCGGCAAGTTAATGCCTGGCAGGAAGTGGCTATTGGTATGGGCTTGGTTAATTTCATCCGCGATGTGGTCTTCCCGTCCCCATAAGACCACCTCATGACCATTTTCAGCCAAGACTTGGCCTAGGGCAGTTCCCCAGGAACCTGAACCTAATACCGCAATTTTCATGTCCTTACCTCTTTTCTAATTGGAAATCTGAATAGGCCACACTGTGACCCCCTCGCCGTCTGATGATAATCCAGGCCAAGCCCAGCACTACCATGACGGCGGACAGCCCCTGCGAAATGCGCAAGGGACCCAAGTATAAACTGTCAGTCCGTAGACCTTCAATGAAGAAGCGACCTAGGCCATACCAGACGAAGTAGCCGGCCGCTAATTCGCCACGATTGACTAAGCCTTTTTGTCGTCGCAAGATGAAGATCAGGGTCAAGCCAAGTAAGTTCCACAAGGACTCATACAGGAAGGTTGGCTGGTAATAATGGCCTTGAATCTGCATTTGGTCAATGAGCCAAGCCGGCAAATGCAAGCCTTCTAGGAAGGCGCGGCTGGTTTCTGGCCCATAGGCCTCTTGGTTAACAAAGTTGCCCCAACGCCCGATGGCTTGGGCCAGCATAATGCCTGGCGCTGCTACATCCAAGGTCAGGATGAGGTCTTGCTGATAGCGCCTTGCCACATAGATAATGGTGGCTGTCCCTAGCAAGATGGCTCCATAGATGGCACCCCCACCATGCCAAATCTGAATGATTTGGTCGGGATGGGCCAGGTAGTAGTCCAAACGGAAGAGCACATAGTAGGCGCGCGCCCCTATCAGGCCTAAGATAATGGTCCAAAAGTAGGCATCCGACAGATAATCTTCCGACAGGCCCTTACGTCGCCCCTCTCGCATGACCAAAAGATAGGATAGGACCATGCCTAAGCCAATCAAGAGGCCATACCAGTGGACAGGCCAGCCCAGCAAACGGAAGGCAATGGGATCAATGGCTAAAATTGGCATCTAGTTATCAACCCGATTCTTCTTGATGAGGGCGTCTAGTTTACGATTGAAAGTAGTGGTCGCATCATAACCCATTTGGTTAGCCCGGAAGTTCATGGCTGCCGACTCAACAATGGCTGACAAGTTCCGCCCGGTCTTAACCGGAATGCGGATACGTGGCACGTTGACTTCAAAGATTTGTTCATATTCACGTTGTGAGCCTAGACGGTCATATTCGGTTTGGCCATCATCTAGCACGAGATTAATAATCAATTCTAGACGCTTGGAGCGACGGATGGCCGCGACCCCGTAAAGAGACATGACATCGATAATGCCTAAACCACGGATTTCTAAGAGGTTTTGGAGAATTTCAGGAGCTTCACCGACTAGGGTCAATTCGTCAATCATAAAGAGTTCAACCCGGTCGTCGGCAATCAGACGGTGGCCGCGTTGGACCAATTCTAGAGCCGTTTCAGACTTACCGACACCGCTCCCCCCGGTCAGGAGGACCCCCATCCCGAATACTTCCACGAAGACGCCGTGCTTAGCCAAACGTTCAGCTAAACGCCCTTCCAAAAAGTTAGTCAAGTTGGCTAAGACCCGGGTGGTCTTAGAGCGTGCCACCAAGATTGGCACATGATATTTATCTGCTACGGCGAAGATATCTTCAGGCACCGCCATGTCACGTGCGAAGATGATAGCGGGTGTCTCCTCATTACAGAGGGACTCATAGGCTAAAAGGCGCTGCTCCTCTGGCAGACTCGCGAGATAGAGGAGCTCTGTCCGCCCAAGCAACTGGATTCGCTCGAAAGGATAGTCCTCCACAAAACCTGTTAGGGCCAGACCTGGCCGGGATACTTCACTAGTATATATTTGACGAGAACCATAATCTTCCCCAAAAGCATATTGAATTTTTAAAGTTTTTACGAGTTCATTGACGGTTACACTGCTGGACATGAAAATGTTGCCTCCTCATTGACTTTTACCTCCTAATCTTAACATAGACGGCGGAGAATTCCTATCTTTTCGTTTGCCCGGACAGACCCTTGAAAAGGCTGAATTTACCACCCTAAGCAAAAGACCGCAGCCATCCGGTCTGCGGTCTTTTATGGGGCTTAATCGTGATAGGGACTGTCCAGGCCAACTAGGCTTTGGCCTAGGGAAAGGGCAACGGCCACCAACATAGCGCTCCAGATAGAGCTAATGGTAAGGCCACCCGGCAACCAGCTAGCTAAAAGCAGGATAAAGCCGGCAATCAACCAGTTGACCAAGCCCAAACTCAAGAAGTTAAGGGGCCAGGCAAAGAATTCTAGGACTGGCTTTACCGTTACGCTTAAGAGGGCGAAGACAAAGGCTGATATTAAGGCCCCGCCAAAGCCCGTAACTTTGACACCCGGCATAACATGGGCCAGGCCCATAAAGAGTAAGGTATTCAATAAAATCCGACGCATTAGAAATCACTCCAGTCATCCTTAGGCGTCACATCACGTCGCTTAGGCTCTGCCTTAGCATCGCGACCTGCTGCGCCTTTTTGATAGCGACGTAGGAAATCATTAAGTTCCTCTCTTGCCCGGTTAGCCTGTTGGCGATAGCGGTCTCTTTCCTGTTCGCGGCGGCTAGAGCGACTGGTAGGGCCATTCGCAACCGTATAGTCACTTGGCAGAATGATCCCCAAGACCAAATAAATGAGGAAAGGTGTCCCCCAACCTGGCCAGATGAGGACAAACCACACTAGGCGAAGGAAAGTAGGGTCAATGCCTAGATATTCTCCCAGCCCCCCGCAGACCCCCATTACTTTACGGTCACGGGTAGATTTATATAGTCGTTTCATGGTCGTTCCTTCTTTCTAACTTACTTAAGCTTAGGCTTCTGGCATGATGAAAGCCGCAATCAAGTAGCCGAATAAGCCTACGCCACCTAAAAGACCGGAAATCACCCAGACTAGGCGCACAAGCGTTGGGTCTATACCAAAATAATCAGCAATCCCGGCGCAAACGCCTAAAAACATTCCTTCACGGCTATTACGAGTTAATCGTTTCATGATAAATTCCTCCTATAAATCGGTATCTTTGAGGCGGATGTCGCCTGATACGGTGTTAACTTCTAAATGAACAGGTCGTTCTTGGTTGGTCATCAGCCGTTGGAATTCCAGGCTGTGATGACGGTGAGTTTCAACGTCTAGGTGGCCAATACGGTGTTCCACGTCGCCTGAGCTAGATTGAGCGCTGCCTTCTAGGCTTAAGTTGGCTGGAATGGCGATCTTGACATCCCCACTGACCGTGCTGACCTTCATAGCAGCCGGCGTCTCATCGCGCTTGGTTAAGAGCAGGTCGCCACTAATTAGGCTAGCCGCTACATCGCCAATGGCACCTACCACGCGGCAGTCGCCGTTAGTTGTCTCTAGGTTGAGGCGTTTAACCTCTGCTAGGCGGTAGTCTAGATCCCCATTGGTTGAATGGTAGTCTAATAAATCTGCTGCCACATCGGACAGGTCGACATCCCCATTGACAGTCGTCAGATAGATTTCCTTAGCTTGGACACCGTCTAGTTCGATATCCCCTTGGGTAGTCTCAATCCGAACAGTTTCTAAGTCTTGGTCTGGCAGGGTCACTTCAATATCCGCTGACATATGGTCGTCAGTTACTTGCAGGAGCAAGTTGCCGTCGTCTAGGGAGAGGATGCTGTGGGCTTGGAAATCTTCTAGGTTAGGATTTGGAATCTTGCCGAAGAAGCTGGCCTTAACATTGACTGAGACTTGATCCACATGGGCGCGAGTGACTTTGACATCGCCTCGTGATAACTTAAAGTCTAACACCTTTAGGTCCTTAGCGTCAAAGTTAAAGGTATGCTCCCATTCATTGCCCAAACGGCCGTAGGCTCTCACACCTACACGAATGCCTTCACGCGCTGCCTTAAAGGCTGTGCTCACCACTTGGCCAATGACCCGGCCTAGGCGGTTGGCTTCGTTATCGATACGTTGGCCGGCGCGGTCGGCTTTCTGACCGAATTGATCCGCTGCCCGACTAACGTGGTCGGCTGCCCGTTGGCCGCCTTCATTGACTTGGCGAACGAAATCGTTGAGTCGTTGGCTGAAGGGCTCTGAACTAGGGCTTACTGGCTTGTAGGCCTTGAGTTCTTCTTGGAGCTGGTCAATCTTTTGGCCGCGCTCCAGGACTTCTGCTGCCACTTGGGCTTTTTGGGCTTGGAGTTCTTCACTGAGTTCGTCTAATTCTGCTAGAATCTCGAACTCTCTTAAGCGTTGCTTAGCGATGAGGAGGGCTTGGCCTTCTTTTTCCAGGCTTTCCTCTAATTCTTGGCGCTTGGCCGCCGCTGCTTCTGCCTCTTCCTGGCTGATGGAAGCTTCTGGTTCAGAGGCTTCGGGGGCTGGCTCTGCTGGCTTGCTGGCTTCTTGCTTATCTTCTGGCTTATCATCAAGGCTTTGTTGGACGCTATAGATAATTTCTTGGCCAAATTTGAGGCTCTTGTCGATGGCTTCTTGGACGGTAGCCTTGAGTTGTTCTGGGTCGAAGCCCGCCTTCTTGTCCTGCTCAGGCTCTTGGTCAGCTGGCGCTTCTTGCTTGCTTGGAGCTTCCTGGTCCGTCACTTGGTCTTGAGCGTCGGCTGGCTCCTCTGCTTGGTCAGCTGATTTTGCTTGGGCCGAAGCCTCGAGGAGGCGAAGGGCTTCATCCATGGTAATGACTTGTTGTTTGACTAATTCAATGATTCTTTCTTTCTCATTCATATCTCTCACTCCTTAAATGAGGGCTTGTTTCTTAACTACACCCTTATTATGCCAGTTTTCCACTCGTTTGACATAGGGCCTAGGACCGATATTTGCTCGGACCTAGGGATGAAAAGAGCGGCTGACAGGTCTCAGCCGCTTTAAGCGCATGACTTATTCTAAGTTATAAGGAAAAATATAAATTATTATATATTGAAGATATGACGAGCGCGCCAAGCAAAAGCCTATTAAATCAGGCTTTTTCAGTCAAAAGACGAACGTTCTTGTGAAATTCGCCCGACTTTGTGAAAAAACACTAAGAGAGACCGTAAAAATCATGGTGCTAAACCCTATTTATTAGTGTAACTAATAAATAGGGAACATTAAATAAGCAAATAAGACTGGGACAAATGTCCCAGTCTTATTTTATTTTTTCAATAATGGTTTGAGGTACTGGCCGGTGAAGGAGCCCTTGACTTTGGCTACTTCTTCCGGTGTCCCGGTGGCGATAATCTGACCACCGCGAACCCCACCTTCTGGCCCAAGGTCGATGACATAGTCGGCGGTCTTAATGACATCCAGATTATGTTCAATCACCACTACGGTATTGCCGGCTTCTACAAGGCGGTCGATGACCTCTAGCAGCTTGCGAATGTCGTGGGCGTGAAGCCCGGTCGTTGGTTCATCCAAGACATAGAAGGTGTTACCGGTCGAAACCCGCTGCAATTCGGCAGCCAACTTCATGCGTTGAGCTTCCCCACCTGACAGGGTGGTAGCAGACTGACCCAGGCTAATGTAGCCTAAACCAACATCTAGCAAGGTTTGGAGTTTACGCTTGATTTTCGGAATGGCGGCAAAGAACTCCACCGCTTCTTCAACGGTTAGGTCCAGCACTTCGGTGATGTTAAGCCCCTTGTACTTAATTTCCAGGGTCTCAGAATTATAGCGGCGGCCACCACAGACCTCACAAGGCACATAGACGTCTGGCAGGAAGTGCATCTCAATCTTGTTAATCCCGCCACCGGCACAGGCTTCACAACGCCCGCCCTTGATATTGAAGCTGAAGCGCCCCTTGTTATAACCGCGCAACTTGGCTTCATTGGTCTTGGCAAATAGATCCCGTATATCGTCAAAGACTCCTGTATAGGTAGCCGGGTTACTGCGTGGTGTCCGGCCAATCGGACTCTGGTCAATGTCGATAATCTTGTCTAAACTTTCGTAACCCTTGATTGACTTAAACTTACCCGGACGGGTCTTAGCCTTAGTCAGCTCCTTGAGCAAGGCTTGCTTAAGGATGGCATTGACCAAACTGGATTTACCTGAACCCGAAACCCCCGTCACTGCTACAAAGCGCCCTAATGGGAATTTGGCGGTGACATTCTGCAGGTTGTTCTCGCTAGCTCCCGTAACGGTTACCCAGCCCTTGTCTTCCTGACGACGGCTGGCTGGCAAGGCGATTTTCTCCTTACCCGACAGGTATTTACCTGTTAAGGAATTAGGGTTCTTCATGACCTCTTCCGGCGTCCCACATGCAACCACTTGGCCACCGTGCTCGCCGGCACCCGGCCCAATATCAATGATATAGTCGGCCGTCATCATGGTTTCTTCATCGTGTTCCACCACAATCAGGGTATTGCCTAAGTCCCGCATCTGCGTTAAAGACTGAATCAGACGGGAGTTATCGCGTTGGTGGAGACCGATAGAAGGCTCATCCAAGATATAGAGGACCCCACTAAGATTGGAGCCAATTTGGGTAGCCAGACGAATACGTTGCGCTTCCCCACCTGACAAGGAACCAGCCACCCGACTCAGGGTCAGGTAATCTAACCCCACATTATTGAGGAAGGTTAGGCGATCGGTCACTTCCTTGATAATGGGCTTGGCAATGACTTCATCTGCTGGGCCAAAGGTCAGGCTCTTGAAGTGAGCCAAGGCATCACTAATAGACAATTCGGTGGCCTGGGCGATATTGAGGTCCCCTACCCGAACTGACAAGGCTGTTGGGTTGAGACGTTGGCCCTGGCAGGCTGGGCAGATATGCTCGACCATGTACTGGCGCATGACTTCCTTGGTATAGTCGGAACCCGTATCGTTGTAGCGACGTTCCATATTGGTAATGACCCCTTCGAAGACCGTATCAACCGTCCGCGTGCCGGTGCCCGACATTGGGGTGTAGGTGAATTTGAAGCTGCGACCGTCTTTGACCCCATACTTAAGGTCGGCTTGCTGGGACTTTTTGAGCTTCTTATAAGGAACATCCATGGGAATTCCTTCCTGCTCACAGAATTGGCGCATCATGGACATATAGTAGTTGGAACTGATTGGATTCCAGGCGACAAAGGCTCCTTCTTCCAAGGTGAGATTTTCATCGGGAATAGCCAAGGCCTCATCTACCACTAGACGGGAACCCAGACCATCACAGCTTGGGCAGGCACCAAAAGGTGCATTGAAGGAGAAGAGCCGAGGCTCCAACTCGCCCATCTGGAAGTCGCCGTGAGGGCAGGCAAAGTGTTCATTGAAACGCAATTCCTGACCATCAATGACATCGATAATGACATAGCCTTCAGATAGTTTGAGGGCGGTCTCCATGGAATCGAAGAGGCGGGAGCGAACGCCATCCTTGATGACGACCCGGTCCACCACGACGTCGATATTATGCTTGTTATTCTTAGCTAGTTCAGGCACTTCGGTAACATCATAAATCTGACCATCCACTCGCACCCGGACAAAACCGTCCTTGTTAATCTTCTCCAGGGTCTTCTGATGCTGGCCTTTTTGATTACGAATCAGAGGGGACAGAATTTGGATACGCGTGCGCTCAGGCAGGTCTAGGACCTGGTTGACCATCTGCTCAACGGACTGGCGTTGGATGGGAATATGGTGATGAGGACAGTAAGGTACCCCAACTCGAGCATAGAGCAAACGCAGGTAGTCGTTAATTTCAGTTACCGTCCCGACCGTTGAGCGCGGATTGTGGCTAGTGGTCTTCTGGTCGATGGAAATAGCCGGGCTCAAACCCTCGATGGAGTCCACATCCGGCTTATCCATTTGACCTAGGAACTGGCGGGCATAGGCCGACAGGCTCTCCACATAGCGGCGTTGGCCCTCTGCATAGAGGGTGTCAAAGGCCAGGGAGCTCTTACCTGATCCGGATAGACCCGTCACTACGACCAGCTGGTCACGCGGAATCTCTAGGTTAATATTTTTTAAGTTATGGGACCGTGCCCCTTTGATTACGATTTTATCTTTGGCCATTGTCTTTCTCCTCTGGTTCAATCTTACCTTACCCATTATAGCACACTTAGTCTCCTAGGTGCGAAAATTTGTTCGCAAAAAAAGCGCCGACCTCAAGGGCTAGCGCACTGCTTGATAACAGAAACATTCTGGCTCGTGGTCATTGACCATGCCGATAGCTTGTAGATAGGAATAGACCGTCACACTGCCTAAAAACTTGAAGCCCCGCTTCTTGAGGTCTTTGGTTATGCGATCGCTTAAGTCGCTTCGGGTCGGCCGCTCCCCGTGGGGTGGAAAGACCACCTGCCCCTCCGTAAAGTGCCAGATATAGGCGTCGAAGCTGCCCCATTCGGCCTGCACCTTAAGAAAGGCCTGGGCGTTGGCAATGGTCGCTCGAATCTTGCCCCGATGGCGGATAATGCCCGCATCCTGGGCTAGGCGTTCGACATCCTCTTCCTGATACTGGGCGATACGGCCATAGTCATAGCCTTCCAAGGCACGGGCAAAGTTGGCCTCCTTGGATAGGACCAAGCGCCAAGACAAGCCCACATGGAAGGATTCTAGGACTAGCCATTTGAAGAGGTCTAAATCCTGGTGCTGGGGCACGCCCCAAACCTGGTCATGGTAGGCCTGATAATAATCCGGCATATTGGTGGCCCATGCGCAACGTTTTTTACTTGCGTCCATGGTCCTTGCCTTTGGCTTGGTCATCCTGGTCATCTTCTAAGGCGCTTGGGTCAAAGGCGAATTGGTCGGTAGGATCGACGAATTCCTTCTTCTCTTCATTTAGGACTAAGCCTAACTTGGCCATGGCAGCCTCTAAGTCTTTATCGTTTTTCAATAAGAAATCTTCATCTTTTAATGCCATAAGTCTTCCTCCTTTATTAGTCAGTCAGGTCGTGATAGGCCTGATAGACGCTCTGTTTTTTCAGTCCGTAAGTCTTGGCCACTTGCTTAATGGCTTGCTTGGCATTGAGGCCTTCTTGGGCCATGAGGTCTTGGACCAAGACCTTGAGATCGGTCTCTGCCGTTAGCTCAGGGCCCATCTCGACCTTACCCCCGCCAGCGATTAAGAGGACACATTCGCCCTTGATTTCCTGGTCCGCTAGGCTCATGAGTACTTGATGTACACTGCCTCGAATATAGGTCTCATAACGCTTGGTTAACTCCCGAGCTATGACCACGGCTCGATCCGGCCCCAATCCCTGGCGAATGGCCTGCAGAGCCTGCTTGATGCGGTGGGGCGACTCGTAGAAAATGGCCGTCGAATCCTGGCCTGCCACTCGATCTAAAACAGCGACCTGGCCTTTCTTATCCCGTGGAAAGAAGCCGTAATAGGTGAAGGTCTGGCAGGATAAGCCCGAAGCAATCAAGGCTGTCAGGGCCGCATTGGCGCCCGGCAGAGCTACCACTGCCAGTCCCTGGCTAAGGGTGGCATCCACCAAGGGATGACCCGGGTCGTTAATCAGGGGCATGCCGGCATCTGACACCAAGGCCAAATCCTGACCTTGCGCCAAACGTTCTAACAAGGGCTGGAGACGGTCAGCCTGGCTATGCTCATGGAAGCTCTGCATAGGCGTCTCAATCTCAAAATGGTTTAAGAGTTTAATGGTATTGCGGGTATCTTCCGCCAGAATCAAATCCGCTTCCTTGAGGTGGCGAATGGCCCGGAAGGTCATGTCTTCTAAGTTACCAATCGGCGTTGGCACCAAGTAGAGGGTGCCCCCCGCCCGGGACTCAAAGCTCCGTTGTTCCATCTTGCACCTCCAAGGGAATAATTAAGGGTTGGCTAGCCGATAAGGACGTCAAGCCATGGCGGAAGAGATAGTCTTCTTTCTGGGCCCGAGTCAGTCGCTTAAAACGCGCCTCCGCCCTCATGGCCAGAGACCGGCTAGGCCGCTCTTCAGCATAGAGCAGGCGAACCGGCCGGCGCTTGGCTTGTTGGGTATACTTGGCGCCCTTGCCAGCATTATGACTGGCAGTCCGCGCCTCTAAGTCCACCGTATAGCCGGTATAGAGAGTATGGTCTGCGCAGTAGAGCACATAGAAAAAATACTGTTTAGTCGCCATAATAAATTGCCTTCATTTCTGGGGTGTATTGCTGATCCGACCCATAAATGACAATCGGCGGCTCCACCTTCAAGCCTTGGCGCCCCCCTGCATAAATAGCCTCGACCAGCACCACCTTGGCTACCTGGTCGGCCTTGCCATAGGCAAATTGCAGGCGGTGAACACTAAAGCCCGCCCCTAGCAAGGTCTCCATCAAGTCATCTAGGCGGTCTGGCCGATAGACACAGAAGAGCTTGCCCCGGGTCTTGAGCTGGCGCTTGGCCTGGGCCACCCATTGTTCCAGGGTCAAGTAGACCTCATGCCGGGCAATGGCATGGGAGGTCAGGTGGTGTTGGGTCTGTTTGTTAGTGACCGAGAAATAAGGAGGATTGCAAGTGACGACATCATAGAGGGGGCGCGCCGCCGCCATGGTTTTGACATCTCCTTGGCGAAAAGTCAGCCGGTCCGTCAGATCATTGAGCTGGCAAGAGCGCTGGGCCATATCCACTAGGGCCTCTTGCAGTTCAATCGCATCTATGTGACCGGCTGTTTTGGCACTGAGCAGGAAGGGAATGACCCCAGTCCCACTACAGAGATCCAGAATTCTGGCCGTCTGGCGCCGTGGCACCTTGGCAAAATGAGCCAAGAGGATGGCATCGACTGAGAAGGCAAAGTAGTCTGGATTTTGAATAATCGACAAGTTCTCGCGAGCTAGATAGTCTAGGCGCTCGCCGGGCTTAAGTAAGTCAGTCGCGTCTGTCATAAGAGCCTCCTAGTGGTTGTCCCGCTGGAAACTATCCAGGAGATTCTGACAGAAGATACACTCTTCGCCTGGCTCTCGCTTCATACCATAGAAGGTATGGCAGATGTGGATGCCTTCCTGGTAGAAGGTCTGCAGGCGCTCGCGCCCCGCCTGTTGCCGCTTGGCTGGCACCGCCCGACTAGTCTCCTCCTGATGCTTGTCTTCTTGCTCTGGGGGCAAATCCGTCAGGGGCGGGCTGGCTTCGCTGACGACCGATGCTAACTGGGCATTGGCCATGCGAAGGCGGTTATTTTCATGGGAAAGTTCTGTTACCTGGTGCTTGAGTTGCGCCATGGTATCACTTAATTGGCTAAACTGACTATCCATTAGGGCCAGAATCTGGGTCAAGTTTGACTCATCCATTAGCACAACATCCTTTCGTTATCAATAAGAGTAAATTGGCTTGCTTAGCGTCCCATCTTAAATCGTAAGACGCACTGTTCTAAAGCCAACTGAGGGGATACATTAGCTAAAATCCGCTGCTTAGCTTCTAGCAAGAGTTGGTTAACCCGCAAGAGGTCAGCCTGGCTAGGCAGGCCTTGTTTGGCCAAGTCGGTCAAGAAATGCCCCTGGAAATCATAGGCTGCTGCCTTGGTTAGGAGCTGATGGGTCAGACGCAGGCAATAAT
Source organism: Abiotrophia defectiva ATCC 49176 (assembly GCF_037041345.1). Taxonomy (NCBI): domain Bacteria; kingdom Bacillati; phylum Bacillota; class Bacilli; order Lactobacillales; family Aerococcaceae; genus Abiotrophia; species Abiotrophia defectiva. The sequence continues at coordinate 1,991,087 of NZ_CP146287.1, forward strand.
CTGCTAGGTCCAAGCCGCCTTGCTGGGTCAGGTCTCCTTTGAGACGGGTCTGCAGGGCCACAAAGGCCATGGGGTCACCCATCACTAGCTGGCGATACCAGCCATTCCAGGTCTTGATGGCCTGCTCAAACTGGGTCGCCTCATAGTCGCTGGTCCAACGGGCCACCGTTTCCTCTCTGAAACCTGCCAGAATCTGGGCATGAACGGGCAAGACGCCGTGAGCCTCCCAGTCCGCTGCCTGGGCTTGGCGGTCTGGCGCCTCCAAATGTAGGACTTGAACCCGTGACAAAATAGTCGGCAGGAGCAAGTTGGCACTGGGACTCCAGAGGAAGAGATAGACATTGTCCACCGGCTCCTCCAGGACAGTCAAGAGGGCATTGGCCGAAGAGGCATTGAAACGCTCGGCCTGCTCAATAATAGCAAACTTACCCCGCCCTTCTAGCGGGCTCTGCCCCAACCATTCCTTGAGCTCGCGGACCTGGTCGACCTTAAGGGTCTGGCCTTGAGCCTCTAGGTAGTAGATATCGGCATACTGGTTGTCAGCAATCCGTTGACGGATAGTCCTTGGGTCGCCAGCGCTATCCGTACAGAAATAGTCTTGGGCTAGGGCCGTCATGACGGCTCGCTTGCTGGTCATGTCCCCACCTGTCAGCAGGTAGGCATGGGCTAGGTGGCCTTCCTGAACCTGCTGGGCAAAATAAGCCTTGAGGGCTTCGACGCTATAGGTAGCCATACCAGTCGCCGCCTAGAATTGGTGGAAGCTTTCGATTGGCAAGACGAAGACGGTTGCGCCCCCTACTTCAACTTTAACAGGTAGGTTGACAGCTGAGTCTAGCCCCATATCCAAATGGAGCGGAGCGCTGACATATTGTTCACGCGCCTTAGAACATTGGTCAATAATCTTCAAGACTTCCTCAATCCGTTCTTCCTCAATCCCAATCATAAAGGTAGTGTTGCCGGCCCGTAAGAAACCACCGGTGGTAGATAACTTAGTGGCACGGACATTGGCATCATAGAAAGCGCGGCTCAATTCGTTTTGGTCTTGATCTTGAACAATAGCAATAATTAATTTCATCATGATACTCCTTCTCCTCTCTGTCTCTAGAGGGCATGTTGATGTAGAACGTCAATACAGGCGGCCACAACCTGGTCTAGCGGCGCCTGCCCGTCGATGACCTTAATACGCTCTGGCGAAGCTTGGGCCAAATCTAGGAAGGCCTGACGGACCCGGTTATGAAAGTCCAGGGATTCTTGGTCTAGGCGGTCATACTGGCGCTGACCACGAGCCTGATGAATGCGGGCTAGGCCCACCTCAGCTGGCACATCGATTAAGAGAGTCAGAGCCGGTAGTTGGTCTTCCACTGCAAATTGGTTAATGGACCAGATCAGATCCACCGGAATATCGCGGGCCATACCTTGGTAAGCCAAGGACGAATCCACGAAGCGGTCACAGAGGACGATTTTGCCTTGATGCAAGGCTGGTAGAATCACTTCGACCAAGTGTTGACGACGGGCTGCCGCAAACAAGAGAGCCTCTGTCCGCGGGTCCATGGCAGTGTGATCCACATCTAGAATGACCCGTCTAATCTCCTCCGCAATGGGCACGCCCCCCGGCTCACGAGTGGTCAGGACTTGATGGCCCTGGCCCTCTAAATAGGCGGTCAACTCCGCAATCACACTGCTCTTGCCGGCCCCATCAGGACCTTCAAGGGTTATAAACTTTCCTGGAAACATGCCTTCTCCTCACTTTGTCTTTCCACTATAATTCACGTCGCCCTTCAATGGCCCGGAAGAGGGTCATCTCATCGGCGTATTCAATGTCACTGCCTACCGCCAAACCGTGAGCTAGGCGGGTCACCTTAATACCAGCCGGCTTAAGCAAGCGGGCCAAGTACATGGCGGTCGCTTCCCCTTCAGCGGTGGCATTGGTGGCTACAATGACTTCTTCAATCTCCGTCTCCTGCAAACGACGCAGGAGCGAAGGAATATTCAAATCTTCTGGCCCCGTGCCTTCCATGGGGGATAAGACCCCGTGAAGGACATGGTAGAGGCCATGATATTCATGCATTCGCTCCATGGACATGACATCCCGGGCATCTTCTACCACCAGGACCGTCTTGCTGTCACGACTTGGATCGGAACAGATGACGCAGAGCTCGCTGTCCGTGATATTGCCACAGGTTGGGCAGAAGCGCAAGTCGCGTTTGACTTGAATCAGGGCTTGGGCGAACTCGGTCACGTCGGATTCTTTCATGTCAAGGACATAGAAGGCCAACCGAGCCGCTGTCTTGGCCCCAATACCCGGTAATTTGGTAAAACTATTGATTAACTTCGCGATGGGTGCAGGGTATTGCACTGGGTGGCCACCTCCTTTGATGGTTTATAGGCTAGAAGGGTAGGTTCATGCCTTGGGTGTATTTACCCAGGCGGGATTCCGTCGCTTGGTCCACTTGTTTCAAAGCATCGTTAACCGTTGCAATCACTAGATCTTGTAACATCTCGATATCATCTGGATCTACCAAGTCTGGCGCTAGGTCCAACTCTACCAATTCCTTCTTACCGTTGACTTTGACGGTCACTAACTGGTTAACATCTTGAGCTTGGAAGATAGTGGCTTCAATGGCCGCTTGCTCCTTGGTCATTTCCTTTTGCATTTTTTGGATTTTTTGCATCATGCCTTGCATGTTGCCCATATTTCCCATTCCACGCATCTTTATATCTCCTTTAATGCTTGCTTTATTTTTCGTAATCGATGTCGACCACATCTTGACCAAAGAGGGCCAAGGCTTGGCTGACAACAGGTGGGACGCTGTCCTGATCTGGTGCCTGTGCGAAGACAGGGTCAACCGTCGGCAAGTCCTCCTGGTCCGCTACTGGCTGAGCGGGTTCTGGCCTTTCCATTGGCAGACCAAACAAATCAGTGCCTGGCTCACTTGCTTCTGGCGCCTCTGGTAGGTCCATCATGACTTGTTCCAGGCTTTGGAAGTCGTCTGATGGTGGGCTGGTTTGTTCAGCTTCTAGAGGCTCCGCCTCTAGGGCTAGCCTAATAGGTTCTGCCACGGCGCCAATTTTGATAGGGCCGCCCGCTTGATCATAGAGGACCTTATAGGTCTGGCGCACCTGACTCCACTCACTCTGTAAGACAAAGGCTAGGGCGACCGGCCGGTCAAAGTGGCGGGCCAGTTGGCGACTAAGCTCTTGGACGAAGTCAGCATCTTGTTGGACCCGGCCACAGAAGTCCTGGCTCTTGAAGGCCAAGAGAATACGTTCAGGACCTGCTGCCTGCACCTCTGCGCCCGTCAAGCGCACACGGTCTTGTGGTGGCAGGGATTCTAGCCAAGCAGCCCAGCCACTTTTAAGCTGGCTGACGTCTTGACGTGTGGCTTCATTGAGGACGGCATAGACGGCATCCGTGTCTAACTGATAGGCTTGGCGCTGACCTGCAGGGCGCTCGCGCGGCACCCGCGGCTGGTCATCCACTACTGGCGCTTGAGGGCTAGGAGCTGCTACTTGAGCAGGTGCGCCTGCCCGTAACTGGGCTTCCAGTTGGCTGACCTTGGCCTCTAGGGCTTGCACCTGACGCACAAGGTCGGCCAGGACGCCTGACTCAGGGCCAGCAGCTACCGGCTGATTGGCGACCTCTTGGGCCAATTCAATGGTGGCTACTTCTACGAAGAGGTCGGCTTGCGTAGCAAAACGCATTTGGTTTAAGGCCTGATTCAGTCTTTCAATTAGATTGTAATAGAAGCGATTGTTCCCAGCCTGACGCAGAGGCTTGAGTTCTGCTTGGGTCAGGAGTGTGAAGTTATCTTTGGAATTCAAGGTCAACAAGAGGTCTCGACAGAAGAGAATCAGCTCTTCCACAAAGCGGTTGGCCTGTTTGCCTTCTTGAAGACTGGCCTGCAAAATACTCAAGGCCTTAGGCCCATCATGGGCTTGGAGGGCAGTCAGATAATCGATATAGACCAGCTGAGACAAGGACCCCGTCACTTCCAAGGCTGATTGAACGGTCACCGCTGAACGGTTATAGGATAGGGCTTGGTCCAGCAAACTCAGGCTATCCCGCATCCCACCATTGGCTGCCCGCGCAATCACTGCCAGGGCTTCGGCTTCAAAGTCAATCCCGTCTTGTTCCAAAATATACTGCATGCGGCCGACTAAATCAGCCTGACTAATCCGCCCAAAGTCGAAGCGTTGAGTCCGCGAGATAATAGTGGCGGGAATCTTATGCGGTTCTGTCGTGGCTAGGATGAAGAGAACCTGAGCCGGTGGCTCTTCCAGGGTTTTGAGCAAGGCATTAAAGGCTCCGGTGGTCAGCATATGGACCTCGTCGATGATATAGACCTTGTAGGTCGCTTGACTGGGCGCATAGCGCACCTTGTCCCTTAGGTCGCGGATTTCCTCGACCCCGTTGTTGGAGGCCGCGTCAATCTCAATAACGTCGCTCAATTGGCCAGCTGTAATGGCTTGGCAAAGTTCACACTGGTTGCAGGGATTGCCATCTGTCTGATGTGGGCAATTGACTGCCTTGGCCAGAATTTTGGCTGCAGAGGTCTTCCCTGTTCCCCGTGGCCCGGTGAACAAATAGGCGTGGCTTAATTGCTGGTTCTTGACCGCATTTTTTAGGGTTTCGGCAATTAGGGGTTGCCCCACTAACTCGTCAAAACTTTGGGGCCGCCAGACCCGATATAAGGCTTGATAACTCATTGTCCACCCTCCTTTTTGGGCACAGATATTTCCTATCTATTATAGCATAAGTAGCCCTTGATTCGCTAGGCATGGCCCTAGAAAATCAAGGCAACTTGCTTAAATCTGCCTAGCACTAAAACTCCTTTCCCTATTTATCTATTCTATAGATAAATAGGGTAGAAGTTGGTCAAAATACGTGATATTTTGGACACTAAATTCATGATTTGTGCCTTAAATATAACTACTGGCAGGTTAAAAGAAAACCCATTATATCATATATGATATAATGGGCGATTTTGATAGTATTTGATGGGTAAAAAAATAAGCACATGGCTTTGTCACTTATAGCTGCTACCTTCCGGTCCTGACTCGATTCATGACGCCGCCATTGCCTACTCTTATTCTAGCAAAAGCTGACTCAAAAAGCAAGATGGACGAACCAAAGCTCAATCGCGACTTCTTGACTGGCGCGAGCGCTGGCCTGGCAGTCCCTTGGCTCCTTTCCCCCCTAATCCAACAAACAAAAAACAGAGCACCATTCAAGACGGTACTCTGGGCTTTGCTAGAAGATTCTAGCCTTATCATAAGCGGAAAACGGGATTCGAACCCGCGACCCCCACCTTGGCAAGGTGATGTTCTACCTCTGAACTATTTCCGCAAGTTGGCGATGCCGGCTAAAGGATTTGAACCCTCGACCCTCTGATTACGATTCAGATGCTCTACCAACTGAGCTAAGCCGGCTACAGCTTGCTAAAAGCAAGAATGAGTCATACAGGGCTCGAACCTGTGACCCTCTGATTAAAAGTCAGATGCTCTACCAACTGAGCTAATGACTCTTGTAACGACTCATATATCATAGCTTAGATTTACATTTTAGTCAAGTCATAGCCTAAATTTTTTCAGAATTTTTGCTGAGTTTTAGTGTTTCATTCCATTTTCAGTCTATATAGTATATAAGGAGGTGCTCTATATGCGATTTATCTTAGCCTTTTGTTTGGGGGCTTGCCTAGGTTCTTTTGTGCCTTGTTTGGCCCACCAACTGGTTTTTGACCATTTTAATTGGCGGGCTCGTTCCTCTTGCGATTATTGCCATCATCCTCTCTCCTGGAAAGAGCTCATCCCCCTGATTTCCCAAGCCCTCCTCCATTCCCGTTGCCCTTACTGCCACCAAGTAATCTCATCGATTTACTGGCAAAGCGAGTTGGTGGGAGGCAGCTTAGCTATCGGCGTGGTCTTGATGGCTGCTTATCAGGCCTGGTCTCCTACTCGAATCTGCTTATATAGTATCTTACTCGCCTTGCTTGCTGTGATGGCTGCTTGCGACCTCTGGGCTTACTGGGTGCCGGATATCTTACAGCTTGCTTGCCTACCTTTTAGTTTCTTTCTTGCCTTTTATCAAACTTGGGATGGCTGGAAGATGCTGGTGATTGTCCTTGCCTTGGCCTTTCTCATCTTACTCCAAATTTTGCATCCCCATTGGCTTGGCGGAGCTGATATCAAATTACTGGGCCTGCTCTGGCTATCTCTTCCACTCATGGCGCTAGCTTGGCTCTTGGGACTGGCAGCCGGGCTTGGTCTTTTGATGGTTGGCAGTCGGCCTAGGCGCTGGCACCAACCTATTCCCTTTGTCCCAGCCATTGCCCTCGCCTACTATCTAGTCTTAGCCCTCTTGCCATGGCTCACATAAAAAACCAAGCTGTACAGAAGACAGCTTGGTTAGATGAGTCTTAACGTTGTTGATAGAGACTACGAGCGATAAAGGCCACATAGTGCAGGGTGCCGACTTCATTGTGGTGGACGCCATCTGACACATACCATTCCGGATGTCCCACTTGATAGGCTTGCCAATCAATTACATGGGCATTTGGATAACGACGGGCAGTGTCTTTAATGTAGCTATTCACTTCCGTGTCTTCACCATCCGCATTATGGACGGTTACAAAATAGACTTCTCTACCTTGTAAAATTGCCATAAGCTGATCCATGGAATCAGTATCTAAGCCACCATTGACACCCAGTTGGATGACAACTTTAGGTTTAACTAGACCCGACCAGACACGGTCCTGTAGAATTTCTTGCGCTCCGTTATAGACGGACAGGCTGACCTTACCGTAGGTATTGCCTTGCCAGAAGATATCAGAGAAAGTCGATGAGTTAAGCAAGGCCACCGAGTCACCAAAGAGCGATACTTCTTGAGTGGTCGCATAAATGATTTCAACTGGTGACAGCATGGCCACAAGCTCTGGATTAAGGGCAGCGGCTTGCTCTAAAACTTCCTTGTTCTCCTCAAAAAAGGCTTGCATTTCGGCATTGACCTGACTGGCTTTAATGGCCTTATCAAGGATGGTTTGGTGAGACTGTGGCGTCACATAGTCGGTCTTAAAGGTCGTGTCCACTGCCTTGAGATCGGTCTGTAGGGCATCCATAGCTTCAGTCCCAGGATAAATGGCTTTTTGAACATGGGTCTTGTTAGTAAAGGCCAAGTACTCCAATTCAAACAAGGCAAAGCGTTGATAGTCAGCTGCTAGCAAGAGGCCGACTACTAAAACAATGACTCCCACTAGCCCTAGGCTAGCCTTACGCCAGTCTGGCCAGCGCCACGCGCCTTGTCTCAAACGCGCCCAGGCGGTCTTAAAACGACGACCCCAAGTCCAGACAGGCTGAGGGGCACGGCCTTCAACTAGCCAGTAGAAGATTTCGCTAGCTAGTAGGATAACCACTAGCACTAAGACGGCTGTCCAAGCCGTATGAGGCAGTGCCTTGAGCAGGCCGGTCAAGAGCGGATAGTACCAGAGGTAGAAAGAATAGGAACGACGGCCAAAATGGGTCAAAAAGCCCCAATCAAAGACTAAACGCCCTAGGGTTGCGCCCCCGACTAAGGCCAGTACTAGTAACATGGTCAGGATGTTGAAGGCTGGCAACCAGAGATAGTAGGTAATACCTGCCTGGTCTGATGCAGTAAAACTTAGGACTAGCATGAGCGCGACTGACACTAAGGCCAGAATATTGAGCATGACTTGCTTGTGCTGATAGCGATAGCAAGCGTTAAGGAAAATTGGCAATAAGTAAGCCAGGGCAATCCCACCCGCTACACTAGCAAAGCGGGTCACCAAACCATAATAAACCAGAGAGGGATCCCCTGATGGTTGGTAGAGGTAGAAGGTCAATGTGTGACTGAGACTCATCAGAGCCAGCCAAAAGGCTGCCTTATAGTAGGCCGAAAAGTAGGCTTTCTGGGTCACCCAGATACCAGCCACTCCGACTAGGAAAGACTGGACATAAAGCGAATTATACCAGAGGTGGGTAAATGGCGAGGTCCCAGCCATCTGAGTAAAGTAGGACCGGCCGGCGCTAATCTGGAAGTAATTATTGAAGAAGAAGAGACTAGATAGAATGTCGCTTCGGTCATAACTCAGCTCCCGTCGATCAAAGGCTAGCAGATAGGCCAATAGGATTAAAATAAAGACCAAGAGTGGCCACCAAAGCCGTTGGACTGTTTTTAAGACATAGTTTCTCAGGGCATGTGGCCGATTACCTTCTTGGATTTTCTCCATGCTTCGCGCAAGGAAGAAGCCCCCTAGGACAAAGAAACTATTGACCCAGAGAAAGCCACCGCTGGTCACGCTCGGAAAGAGGTGATAGCTAATGACCATCAGAATAGCCAAACCCTTTATGCCATTCAGGCCTCGTATATGTTGTCCTTTCATCTTGCCACCTACTTGTACTTGTTATTTTATTATTATAAGGGAAATCTTAGCCCTATACCGTAACAATCAGATTACGTTCTCAGGGCTTTCCGGCAACAAACGAACTCGTGTCTCCTTGCCCTATCAGCAAAAAAGAGACTGGAATCGAAATCCCAGTCCCTACATGATACTTACTGGTCTTAGGCTTTGCCTGTTGAACCAAACATGTCCATGATTTCTTTAGTTGTCTTCACAATGGCTTCTTTACCAGGTGCGATGACTTTACGTGGATCATAGACTTCTGAGTCAGCTGCTAATTTAGCACGAACAGCTGCTGTCCATTGTTGTTGCAATTCAGTGTTTACGTTGATTTTAGCGTGACCACGTTCGATTGCTTTCTTGATTTGGAATTCTGGAATCCCTGAACCACCGTGGAGTACAAGTGGAGCACCAGTTGCTTCAGAGATAGCAAGCATTTCGTCAAAACCTAATACAGGTTCGCCAGCGTAAGTCCCGTGAACTGAACCTAAAGCAGCAGCTAAAGCGTCGATTTGACCTTCAGAAACCATGCGTTTGCATTCTTCTAAGTCAGCGTATTTGATGCCGCCGGTTACGCCATCTTCAGTACCACCAACTGTACCAACTTCTGCTTCTACAGAAACGTTCTTAGGATGAGCATAAGCCACTACTTCTTTGGTTAAAGCGATGTTTTCATCGATTGGGTAGTGAGAGTGGTCGAACATTACGGAAGAGAAACCTGCATCGATGTATTGTTTACATACATCAACAGATGAACCGTGGTCTAAGTGCAAAGCAACTGGTACTTTTACATCCATTGCTTCCAACAAACCATTTACCATGCCGACAACAGCAACAGGGCCACCCATGTACTTACCAGCACCTTCAGAAACCCCTAAGATAATTGGTGAATTGTTTTCTACAGCAGCTTGTAATACCGCTTGGGTCCATTCTAAGTTGTTGATGTTGAATTGACCAACAGCGTAATGATCTTCTTTTGCTTTCTTCAACATTTCCGTCATACTTACTAAACGACTCATGTTTATGCCTCCTTGAATTGGATTATTTTATGTTTTTATTATACTCCATTTTCACTGCCTTGGCTAGTCTTTCCCCCTAGCCCTGGCCAGAAACTGCGCCATAGCGTTTTATTCACAAGTTCGCCTCTTGTCTAGTCAGGCACCGCGCATCTTCAGACAAAAACCGCACAAGCTCTGAAAACTTGTGCGGTCCTTGACTATGCTTGTTGCGCTTGGCAGGCTGCCACGAAACCATCAAAAATAGCTTGTGGCCGGTTAGGGCGAGAAATAAATTCCGGATGGAATTGCGCCGCAATAAAGAATGGGTGGTCTTTAATTTCGACAATTTCCACCAAGCGACCATCTGGGCTCAGGCCTGAGAAAGTCAAGCCTGCTGCTGCTAAACGCTCACGGTAGGCATTATTAAACTCATAACGGTGACGGTGGCGTTCTTGAACCACCTCTTGGCCATAAAGTTGATGAGCCAAGGTCCCTTCTACTAAGCGGCAAGGGTAGAGACCCAAACGCAGCGTGCCGCCCAAGTCGCCTTCTGCCTCTTGGTCAGGCAGGAGATCGATAATTTTGTGTGGGCAAGCTGGATTTTCTTCACCTGTATCCGCATCATGGATGCCTACCACATTACGGGCAAACTCGATGCAGGCCAATTGCATACCCAAGCAAATCCCGAAGAATGGTAATTTGTGTTCGCGAGCATAGCGAATGGCTGCGATTTTTCCGATTAGGCCTCGGCTACCGAAGCCACCTGGTACTAAGACGCCATCGACATCAGCCAAGTAGTCCGCGACATTCTGATCATCCACTTCTTCGGCATCAATCCAACGAATGTCAATCTCAGTATCGTGTGCATAACCTGCATGCTTGAGTGCTTCCACAATGGATAGGTAAGCATCTGGCAAGGACACGTATTTACCGACTAGACCGACCGTGACCTTACCCTTAAGATTGAGCACCTTATTTTCTAGCGCACGCCAATCGGTCATATCTGCTTCTGGACATTGGATACCAAAGTGGTCCAGTACCAAATCATCCATGCCTTGCGCTTGAAGATTAAGCGGAATCGTATAGAGGGTCTCGACGTCGCGAGACTCAATCACAGCATTAGGTTTAACGTCACAGAAGAGGGCTAACTTGTCCTTAATACCACTTGGTAACTCTTCTTCGGTACGGACTACCAAGATATTAGGCTGAATCCCCAAGCTCCGCAGTTCCTTGACGCTGTGTTGAGTTGGCTTGGTCTTGAGCTCACCTGCCGCTTTGAGGTAAGGGATGAGGGTAGTGTGAATATAGAGCACATTGTTGGCACCCATGTCGGCCTTCATTTGACGTAAGGCTTCAAGGAATGGTAGGGACTCAATATCCCCTACTGTCCCCCCTACTTCGGTAATCACAATATCGGCATCGGTTAATTCACCTGCACGACGGATTTTATCTTTGATCTCATTAGTGATGTGCGGAATCACCTGAACCGTCGCCCCGAGGTAGTCGCCCCGACGTTCTTTCTTGAGTACTTCTGAATAGACCTTACCGGTAGTGACATTGGAGTATTGGTTCAAGTTAATGTCGATGAAACGCTCATAGTGACCTAAGTCCAAGTCTGTCTCGGTCCCGTCATCGGTGACAAAGACTTCCCCGTGTTGGTAAGGACTCATGGTGCCGGGGTCCACATTGATATAAGGATCGAATTTTTGGATGGCTACTTTGAGGCCACGATTCTTGAGCAGACGGCCTAAGGAAGCCGCTACAATCCCTTTACCAATTGAGGAAACTACCCCACCCGTTACAAAAATATACTTTGTCATGTCACTACTCCTTTTCCTTACTTATTTAATAAATGAAAATCGCTCCCCGTTCTAGGAACAGGGAGCGCTCACTCGGTCAGTTGCCCCTAAAAAGCTTTAGGGGGCCCACATAAAATATTACGCTAAAGCTCTGACCGCGTCAAGTTTATTCTTCTTCGTCTTGTAACTCTTCTTCGTATTCTTCGTCTTCTGATTCGAAGTCATCGGCTTCATCATCTTCAGCCTCGAAGGAAGCATCACCGTCTAAATCTAAGTCATCGTCGCCGAAATCAGAGAGGTCAGAAGCGTATTCGCCCAACTCTTGACTTTCGTCGTCTAAGTCAACGGCATCGTCTTCAATGAGGGTTAGACCACGAGTATCGTCGTCATCCTCATCTTCCTCATCTACATCGCCGTAATCGTCTAAATCAGTATCGTAGATATCATCTGCATCTTCTGGATCATCATCGTTGTAGTCGATCATGTCGTCTCCTTCAGAGAAGGCATTGTATTTACGTTTCTTACGACGGCTAACTGGACGATCATCTTCAGCTTCAGCGCTAGAGATAATTTCTTCATCGATTGCATCGATTGGGTACCAGCCACGCAAGCCCCAACGATTCTCCCCTAAGGAGATAAAACGACCGTCGATATTCAAGTCGGTATAGAAGCGGACCATACGGCTTTCTAGCTCTAACTCTGATAATTCCAAGTAGTTTTGGATTTCAATCAGTAATTCCGTAAAGTCTACCACATCACCTTTTTGTTCTAAAATTGCGTGAGCAACTTCAATCATGGATAAATCTTTGCGGTCTTGTCCTTCAAATTGTTTCAAAATCATGGTTTGACACACCCTCCCTAGTATACTCTTATATATTACCTATTTAAGCGACATAAATCAATCGAAAACGATAGTTTCCTAGCAATTCTTGGTCATTTTTTAATTGATAGTCGACGGTCAAGGCATAGCGGATTTTTCCTGCTTGATCCGCCGGCTCAAAATGCCAGTGCAAGTGCTGGGTATGGACACTCAAAGGCCAGCTGCCCTGAGGAGTCTGGTAGTTGGTCATGGTTTCTTGTTCTGGCACGAAGAGCAACACCCCCTGGGCCTGACTGACTTGAATCTGGGTGCTCCCATCAGCTTGGGGTAGCCATTTGACTTCAACAGGTTCTTGATTGAGATTTTGATAGGTCAGCTTGGTAAAAGATTCTAGCTCTAAGAGGACCGCCTGGGTCTTGTGGTCATAACGTTCTACCTGCTGACTATCTGGATAAATAATTTGTTGTTCGACCTGAAGGTCAATGCTTACACGTCTCATGAAGGTCCTTTCTGGCCACTTGTTCACTTTCTGTCACAAGATGGGCCTCTCGAATGGTTCTATATAGTCATTATACCGCAAATCGTGCTATAATAACACCATAGCAATCGCTCTCATCGGCATTTAGGAGGGCAACTTTGATAAGAAAGGGGGAGGACAGAATGGCATTGCCACAATTTCCGTATTTATCACAACATGAATGGCGTTACTTCGACGATGCTAACCATGTTCCGGCGCTGCCGGCAAGCGATAGTTTGGCCTATCAGGACAGCTTCATTCGTTGGCTCCCTCATTTACAAGGAGACCAAGCTCAGGGCCTCGTTCACTTTTATTCCATTGATCGTCCCACTGTCCTCTTGGGCGCCAAAGATAGCCGTCTGCCTAACTTATTGGCTGGTTTGGCCTACCTAGAAGAGCGAGGCTTCGACTATGCCCTCCGGCCCCATGGTGGCTTGGGCGTTGTCTGTGATCCAGGCATCCTGAATATTGGCTTGGCAAGCGACCTGACCCACTTCCCCCTATCCATTGATGCCGCCTACGAACAGATGGTGGCCCTGATTGGACTGTCCCTGATACCTTATGGCCTTGAGCTTGAAGCCTATGAAATCGCCCAATCCTACTGCCCTGGTACCTATGACTTGGTCGCGGGGGGCCAGAAAATCGGGGGCATTGCCCAACGTCGCTTTAAGACCGGTCTGACGACTGCGGCTTATATCAGTGTAGCGGGTGACCAAGCTGCTCGCGCCCAACTCATGGCGGGCTTTTACCAGGCAGCTGGAGCGGACGACAGCTATCCCCAAGTAGACCCAGCGGTCATGACGACACTGGCTCAAGCTTGTGGCCAACCACTTGACCGCCAGACCTACCAAGAAGAGTTGATCCAGCTGATTAGCCGCTATCAAAAACTAGTCCCAGGCGACTATCAAGATCCTGACCTAGTGCCTATCTTTACCAAAATGCGCCAAGTGTCCTTGGCCCGCACCCAATCACTAAAATCAGAAGTCAATAGCAAGCAAGATAGCTAAGGAGGTTATGCCATGTTTAACTTTGATGGGGCCGTTGCGGCCCAAAAACTCAGCCGTGAGAAGGTCTTCCGCGACCCGGTACATGGCTATATCCATATCCAAGACCAGATTATCTTAGATCTGATTAACACGCGAGAATTTCAACGCCTGCGCCGCATTAAGCAATTGGGCGGTTCCGTCTACACCTTCCACGGGGCCGAACATTCGCGCTTCGGTCATTCTCTAGGCGTCTATGAAATCACACGTCTCATTGTCGACAAATTCGAACGCCAATACCTGTCCCAAACGCCGGGTGACGGCCTATGGCAGGCCTCTGAGCGCTTGGTCGCCCTCTGCGCTGCCTTACTCCATGATATTGGCCACGGTCCCTTCTCCCATGCCTTCGAAGGGATCTTCCATACCAACCATGAGGAGATTACTCAACGTATTATCACCTCGCCTGAAACTGAAATTCATCAGGTCTTGCTACAACTTGGCCCAGAATTCCCGGCTAAGGTCGCCAGTGTCATCAATAAGACCTACCCTAACCAACAGGTAGTCCAGCTGATTAGTAGCCAGATTGATGCCGACCGCATGGACTATCTGCTTCGCGATGCCTACTATGCTGGCGTCTCCTACGGCACTTTCGATTTGACGCGGATTTTGCGGGTGATTCGCCCCTTCAAAAACGGCATTGTCTTCGACTTCTCGGGTATGCACGCCATTGAAGACTATATCGTCAGTCGCTATCAAATGTATATGCAGGTCTACTTCCACTCCGTCTCCCGCGGCATGGAAATGGTCCTCCACAGCCTACTGACCCGCGCTAAGACCTGTTATCTGGAAAAAGCGGACCAGATGAAGACCCAAATCAGCTTCCTAGAGCCCTTCCTACGAGGGGACTGGCTCCTATCTGATTACTTGCGACTGGACGACCACATCCTCAGCAGCTACTTCAACCACTGGCTAGACGAAGAGGATATCTTGCTGGCAGATTTGGCTAATCGCTTCCTGACCCGCAAACCTTTCAAATCCGTTCTGACCAGTCCCGAAGAGAAGACTGAGCTGACCATTGCCATCGACCAAGAACTAGTCCGTCTGGGCTATGACCCTTACTATTATTTCGCGGAGAATTCTAGTTTTGACCTGCCTTATGACTATTATCGTGTAGGTCAGATTAGCAAACGCACCCAGATTGAGCTCATTACCAAGATGGGGCAGATTGTTGAGCTATCTCAAGTTAGTCCCCTAGTCAATTCCCTAGCCGGCAAGCAGCGTGGCGATTTGCGTCTCTACTTCCCTAAAGAAATTTTGACCACAGCCGAGGATACGGCGGCCGACCAGGTCAATGAGAACCAGACCACCTTGCTGGCGGCTTATTACAATGAGCGCAACGACGTTACCCAGAATATTCAACAACGACTGTTCTAAGGATTAGAAATAGATACTAGCTTTTCAAACGGTGAATAACTGTAGTCGCTCAAGCAAACATCATGCCCATGGAAGGGGACCGGCTTTAGCCTGGCTATCCGCCACTCTTCCGCCTTGTCAGGCTATGGAATCGCTAAGTCGCGATGCTCCAAGCGCTTCTCATACGCCTGCCATCTTCAACCTTCCAATGGCATGAATTTTGACGCGACTACAGTTATTCACCTAGCTTCAAGGCTAAAAGCTATCCTCTCACAGTACAAAAAAATAATCCACACACAAAAAAACCATTATATCATATATGATATAATGGTTTTTTTCTATGCTCTAATTTCTTCTAAATATCCATCGCGTATGGTAAGGACGCGGTCGTATTGGGAAATGAGGTCTGACGTAATATGGTGCTCAATGTCAATAACCAAGCCGGGATATTGACGTAATACTTGGTTTAAGGCTTTTGCAGCCTGAGCGTCAAGTCCTGAAAGAGCCTCATCCACTAGCAAAATAGGCTTTTTGAAGAGAAGCGCACGTGCAACCTCTAATCGCTTGAGTTCACCGCCTGACAAAATTTGTTGGTCACCACCCAAAACTCTAGCCAAAGATTCTGGATCAGCAAACTTCGCCAATCCTACAGCTTGTAAGGCCATCTCCATTTCCTCTGACCTGTAATCTAGTCCTAAACTTAAATTTTCTCCTAAAGTCAGATTAAAAACAAAAGGTGCTTGTTCCACCATACCAAACCAAGATCCTTCATCCGATGGTAATGCATCTCGATTCAGACTCACTTTGCCTTCCAGCAGTGGGATTTCGCCCATCAGAGTCTGGATAAGGGTTGACTTACCCGAACCTGATGGCGCCTGCAGGAGGATTTTTTCTCCCAAGTTCAACTGGAGATTCAAGCCTTTAATCAAAGGACGATTTGGATAACCAACTGTCCCATCCTGCACCTGAATCAATGCTTGCTTTTCACCACGCACTAACTCTAGGTGCGACTTTTCAGCTTGAACTGGTTGCATTATCTTGTCTAGGAGTGGCTGTGTTGCGGACATATTATTATAAAGTTGAATACAGGTCATTAGGGGAGAAATCACCCGATCTGCCGCCATGTAAATGGTAATCAACGCCCCCACCGTTAGACGGCCTGCCATGACAGATTGAATGCCAAGTAGCAAACCCACCAAGAGGGCACCAACATAGAGTAAACTAACCAAGGTGTTGGCTATTTGTTGCTTGAGCTCCATTTGGAGATAGGCTGACTCTGAATAATTCAATTGGGACATAACACGCGTTTGTCCCGGTAGCAGTGCCTGAAAACGACTTAGGAGTTTACGCCCTTTAAGAAAATCATCCAATTGATTGACGAAACGCTGGTTTTCTCCTTGCCAGTTTAGAGTGGCCTCTTTGAGCCACTTGGCGCTGAGGCGCGGTACCAAGACAGGTATAAATCCTAGCCCAACAAAAATCAGCCCTACTGGTACATCAAGCATCATTAAGAAGCTAAAAGTAACCGCCGTCTGCAAAAGACAGTAGACAAATGTCAAGAGGCTAGCAACTATCCGCTCATCAATCTGCGTCACCTCGGTCGTAATACTAGCCAGATAGCCACTAGCAGCGCCCAATCGCGGTCTAGCACTGGCCTTAGTCAATTCTTGGGCTTTTAACTCAATCCTAACTTGGGTCCGAATTTTAGCTAGGAAGTAACGCTGTAAGGCCTGCGAAAGGGCAATTAGCATGAGAAAAGCAAGCCACTGCACTGTTGTCCAAGTCCCGGAAATATAATCTCCCACTGTCAGAAAGTCGGTAAAACGCCCTAAAAAGTATGGTCCCCCGATACCATCGAAGGAAAGTAAAATAGAAAATAGGATGCAAGCCAGAACTAAATTAAACTTTCCAACAAATAATTTACTTATTTTCCTCATCTGTCACCCCGCCCTTTCCTAATAAGGCCCATATATATTCAGTGCGATATCTTGTTTTGCATTTTATCCTTAAAACTCCCGTTTGTCAATATCCATAAAAGGATAGTAAAGGGGGCATTTTGAATTCATAAACTCTCTTAATCGTATGTAACCAGGGGCAAGCTATTCATTAACGTATTCACGGACAAAACAAAAAAGCTAGAGACTCCGATAAAACGGAGTTTCTAGCTTTATTTCTTAGCTTGAAAATTACTTCAAGGTTACAGTTGCGCCAACTTCTTCCAAGGCAGCTTTCAAAGCTTCTGCGTCTTCTTTAGAAGCGCCTTCCTTGACTACAGATGGTGCGCCGTCAACTAATTCTTTAGCTTCTTTCAAGCCTAAGCCAGTTGCTTCACGGACAACCTTGATAACTTTGATCTTACCTGCACCTGCGTTAGTTAATTCAACGTCAAATTCAGTTTTCTCTTCAGCTGCTGCTGCTGGACCTGCTGCTACTGCTACAGGAGCTGCTGCAGTTACGCCAAATTCTTCTTCGATTGCTTTTACTAAATCGTTTAATTCGATGATTGTTGCTTCTTTGATTTCAGCAATAATGTTTTCAATGTTTAATGCCATGATTAATTTCCTCCATTAAGTTTAGTATTGTGTAATTAAGCTGCACTTTCTTTTGCTTCTGCAACAGCTTTAATAGCCAATGCAGTGTTGCGTACTGGGGCTTGCAGTACAGAAAGGAGCATAGAGAGCATGCCATCGCGGTCTGGAAGAGCTGCAAGAGCCTTCACGTCTTCTGCTGAAGCTGCTTTCCCTTCGATTAAGCCACCTTTGATTTCAAGCTTTTCAGCTTTCTTCGCGAATTCTGCGATAACTTTCGCTGGCGCTACAACTTCTGATTCGCTGAACACGATAGCAGTTGGGCCTACAAAGTGGGCATCCAAGCCTTCGATTTCAGCTTGAGCAGCAGCACGACGTAAGATGGTGTTTTTCACAACCTTCATTTGCACGCCGTTATCACGTAACTCTTTACGTAAGTTAGTCACTTCTTCAACGGTTAAGCCTAAGTAGTCAACAACGACTACAGATGCTGCAGATTTGAGTTCTTCAGCAACTTTTGAAACTTCTTCTTGCTTTTTCAAGAGAATTGCTTTTGTCATAATTTCACCTCCGCTAGTTTGATATAGAGATTTTTATGTTGTCATAAAAAATCTCTATGTCACCTTAGACATAGAGATAGCTTCCATTCGTGGAACTTCCTCGGTAAGAAATTAAGGCCTGCGCCACTTACTGTCTTCGGTCGTTATATTAACGTATGTTATTGTAGCGAAGAAGGGCCATCATGTCAAGCCTCTTCGCGGATTTCTCGCTAAAAATTAGAGAGAAGTAACATCCAACTTGATCCCAGGACCAAAAGTAGTGCTCAAAGTCAAGTTGTTGATGTAAGTACCTTTAGCAGCGGCTGGTTTCACACGCAAGATTTGCTCGTGAAGCGCCTTGAGGTTTTCAACCAATTTGTTGTCTTCAAAAGATACTTTACCGATTGGCACGTTCACGATACCAGCTTTGTCAGCACGGTAAGTGACTTGACCAGCTTTGATGTCGTTAACTGCTTTGGTTACGTCCATGGTAACAGTCCCGGTTTTAGGGTTTGGCATCAAGCCTTTTGGCCCTAAGACACGACCAAGGCGACCCACTTGACCCATCATGTCAGGGGTAGCGACCATCACGTCGAATTCTAACCAACCGTCAGAAATCTTTTGGATTAAGTCTGCTTCACCAACAAAGTCAGCACCTGCTGCTTCCGCTTCTTTAGCTTTTTCGCCACGCGCGATTACAACTACACGGCTGGTTTTACCAGTCCCGTGTGGCAATACCATTGCGCCACGGATTTGTTGGTCAGCTTTCTTAACGTCGATGTTTAAGTTGTAAGAAACTTCAACGGTAGCGTCGAACTTAGCGAAGTCGATTTCTTTTGCTAAGGTAACAGCTTCGTTAGCTTCATATTTTTTGTTGCGGTCTACTTTTGCAAGAGCCGCTTGTAAGTTTTTGCTCTTTTTAGCCATTTTTCTTCCTCCTATGTTGTGGTTATAACGGTTTGACCTCCCACACCCGATAGAATTCGGGTTGAGAAGCTACATTGTGCTTAGTCTTGGACTGTAATCCCCATTGAGCGAGCAGTACCTTCAACCATGCGCATTGCAGCTTCAACATTGGCTGCATTTAAGTCTGGCATTTTAGTTTCTGCGATTTCTCGTACTTGATCTTTGGTTACAGTGGCAACCTTAGTTTTGTTAGGTACACCTGAACCTTTGTCAACTTTAGCAGCTTTCAGTAACAATACTGGAGCTGGTGGAGTTTTGGTGATGAAAGTAAATGAACGGTCTTCGTATACAGAGATAACAACAGGAATAATCAAGCCTGCTTGATCTTGTGTACGAGCGTTGAACTCTTTACAGAACCCCATGATGTTTACTTGTGCTTGACCGAGCGCTGGACCTACTGGTGGAGCAGGGCTTGCTTTGCCGGCTGGGATTTGTAATTTAACTTGTTTTACGACTTTTTTAGCCACGAAACATTCCTCCTTAATTTTTGGTTCGTGATGTGGTTCATGGAAGCCTAAGCCTCCTCCCACTCAGTGTGCGTACTTTGCGCACCGTACTATTATAGCATACTCCAGCAAATATGCAATGCCTTAAGGCCTGATTTTGAGAGATTTTTTTGCTCTGCAAGATTCTGCTCATGCTTGGCTTTTTCCTTACAAGAAAAGCCCCCTGGAAAGGGAGCTCCTTATTTACGCTTCACCAAGTAATTCTTCAACCTTCTGGTCTTGGAATTTTTCTTCGTGTGGCAAGATTAAGTTGAGCAGGACGCCAGCCAAGGCGCAGAGGGCAGTACCGGATAAGGTCACCGGTCCTAATTTGAGAACCGCGCCGCCCAAGCCTAGCACTAGCATAGAACTGGCGATAATCAAGTTGCGGACTTGGTGGAAGTCAACTTGCTTCTCAATCAGCACTTTCAAACCGTTAGAAGCAATAACCCCATAGAGTAGGATGGCCATACCACCTAATACGGGTTTAGGAATAGTGGAGATGATGGCCGTGAATTTGCCCATAAAGCTAAGCCCGATAGCAAAGAGGGCGGCATTGCGAATGACAGAGACGGAAGCGATACGGGTCATCCCTACCACCCCGGTGTTCTCGCCATAAGTGGTATTGGCCGGCCCCCCGATAAAGGCTGACACAGCGGTCGCCACCCCATCCCCAATCAAGGTCCGATGGAGGCCTGGTTTTTCCAAGAACTTACGGCCACAGATTTGCCCCAACACTGTATGGTCCCCAATATGTTCTGCAATGGTCACGACTGCTACCGGCAAAATCGCCCAAGTCTCTGGCCCAAAGTAGAGGTGATAGTGACTGAAGAAGCCCCCAGTTTCAAATGGTAGATAGAGATGCGGCACTTCAAACCAAGCTGCCTCTAGGACTGGCGTGAAGTCTACTAAACCAAGAATAACAGCTAGCAAGTAGCCCCCAATAATCCCAAAGAGGAAGGGGATGATTTTGAGAAAACCCTTGGCTTTGGTATTGATGAAGGCCGTGATTAAGAAGGTAACAAGGGCGACCAGGATATGTTTGATGTCGCCCCCCTCCACAAAACCAGCATTCTTAACCGCTGAGTTGGCTAAGCCCAAACCGATTACCATAATCATGGGCCCAATCACAATAGGTGGCAATAAGCGATCAATCCAGGTGGTTCCAATTGCCCGAATCAAGAGGGCCATCCCAACATAGACTAGCCCAACTAGCACCACCCCGGTTTGGGCAGCAGAGACATCGCCATTCATCTGACTATTAGCGAAGGCCATGGCCTGGATAAAGGCGAAGGACGACCCTAGGTAGACCGGCACCTTGAACTGGGTCGAGACCATGTAGATGAGGGTCCCTATCCCTGAGGCAAAGAGCGCCACCGAAACCGGCATCCCCAGAATCAGGGGCACCAGAATGGTCGCCCCAAACATGGCAAAGACGTGTTGGGCGCTCAACAAGAGCCCTTGTAGGAAAGGCGGCTTCTGCTCGACATCAAGCAGCATGCGGACTTTGGACGTTTGTAGTTCCATCATAACCTCTTTTCCGGGCTCCAAGACATGACAAAGAGCCCTCTGAATTTATTCCAAGGGCTCGGTAAAGTGATTTAGCCTTCTCCACCTCACGGAATGGAATTAAAAGCCCTTATTGGGAGATAGTATAGCATACGTGAGGCTCTTTGACGAGTCTCAGCTGGACATTTATCAAATTTTGTTAAGACTTCATCACTCGCCCCACAAAAAGAGACTAGGAAGCTTATTTCCTAGTCTCTACCTTGATTAAATATCTTCTTTTTTAACTTGCACGAAGTCTAATTCCGCCACTGTCTCACGACCAAACATTTCAATCACTACTTTGAGTTTGTCATGATCACGGTCGATTTCCTCGATTTGACCAGATAGGCCAGAGAAAGCCCCATCGATAATGGACACATAGTCTCCTTCTTCTACATTGAGTTCTACACGTTGACTTGGCATTGGCGCGTCACCCAAGATAGCCGCAATTTCTTCTGGCAAGAGTGGGGATGGTTTTGAGCCGGCACCATGAGAGCCAACAAAACCAGTTACACCTGGTGTATTACGAACAATAAACCAAGCCTCATCAGACATTTCCATCTCTACTAGGACATAGCCAGGGAAGGTCTTTTCGACTTTTTTCTTCTCTACGCCATCGGTCTTCTCAACAACTTCTTCTTCAGGCACCGCAATACGGAAGATGTGGTCTTGCATGTTCATGCTTTCCGTCCGCATCTCGATATTTTCTTTGACCTTGTTTTCGTACCCTGAGTACGTGTGTAATACATACCATTCTTTACTCATCTGTCTACTCCTTTTATTTGAACCGGCAAAATAAAAAACCTACATTGGGTAGGTCGCTATCGTTAGCCTTAGTATAACATAAGGGCGGCCACTGAGACAAGACCCGGCCCAAGGAATTTCCTCGGGCACTTGGCCTAGTGGCTAGTCTTGATTTCTCTCTAAACCTGCGTGAGCAATTCGAGCTGCAGCAGCGGCTGCAATGGCGCCTACCAAGTCATCAATGAAAGTGTTGACCCGGCCAGGCGTCTTGGAATCTAGTTCTTTGACGATGCCGGTCTTCATTTTGTCTACATAGCCAAAGTTGGTCAGGCCAATCGACCCGTAGACATTGACAATGGACAGGGCCAGAATCTCATCAATCCCATAAAGACCCGCATCGCGCGCAATAATGTCCCGCAAAATAGGCGAGAAGTGGCCCGCTTCTACCGCCATATCTAACTCAATACCAGTGACTACTGCGTGCTGAACCTCGCGTTTCTTGAGGACTTCTTGAACGTGAGACTGACACTGCTCAATCGTAATATGGGGCACATAATCCACTTGTAAGTCGTAGACAATGTGGGCGATATCCTTAATGGTCACGCCTCGTTGGCTTAAGAGATCATACATATGCTGTTCTAAGTGTTCATCGTGTGTCATGAAGCCACCATCCTTTTCTCTAAAGTAAATCAATCCGCCTAGAGAGATTCTCCAAGCGGATTGAGGTTTTCTATCTAAGTGCCTACCTCTCGCTCGCTTAGAGGGCGTAGAAGTAGTTGAGTAAGTTGGACAAGCCAAAGTCGATGCCACCGAAGTAGAGGCCTAATAAAACGACCATAATAATGACTGTCCATGTATATTTGTTGACTTCACCTAAGCTTGGCCAAGTCACACGTTTCATTTCTTTTCCGACGTTCTTAATGTATCCCATGCTCTAATACCCTTCTATTTAGTTTCTTTATGCAAGGTATGCTTGTTGCAATACTTGCAGAATTTCTTGATTTCTAAGCGTTGCGACTGTCCCATCTGCGTGGGTGTCATGTGGTAATTACGTTGACCACATTCACTACAGGCTAAGGCACCTTTCTTTTGAGCCAAGGCAACTACCTCCTTTTGATGCTGTATCATCTTTTAATGATAGGCAGTTCCCGGCTATTTGTCAAGCCTCTTGCAGAAATCTTCTAGTTTTTTACGACAGCGGCTTAGAGCACTTTGACAAGAACGTTGGGACTTGCCCTTGACCTGAGACATCTCCTCGACACTCATGCCATCTAGGCAAGCTAAGAGAACCTCTTTTTCCCAATCAGACAAACTTGAAAAATAACCATCGGAGGCTTCACGTGCCAGACACCAATCTTCTGGTGCCACATCATGACCTTGGGCTAGGGGACTCAAAGGATCGAAATGTGCCTCTAGTTGTTCTCTCACATAGTCATCCACATCCAGAGAAACACAATCGGATGCTTGAACACGTTTATGAGCCGATTCATAACGATATAAATGGCTAAAATGTCGGATAAGGACAATTTTAAAGTAACTCTTGAAGGGAATTCCACCATTATAAGTGAAGATGGCCTTCCACAAAGTAACTCTAGCTTCTTGTTGGAAGTCTGCATAATCAAGATAGGCAGACTTACTCATCAAATAACAACTTCTAATCAAAGGACTGAACTGGCGCAACAATTGTTCAAATTGTTGGCCATCAAAATCTGCCTTGAGTGCTGCAACTGCTTGATCTAGTGCTGGCAACTCTGTGTCTTCGTACTGATGAAAATCCATGGGTGTTTCCTCCTCTATAAAGGTTATTATAGGGGAGAAGGAAAAGGTTTATCCCATATGTTTAAAGTGTTTTGCGCAATTGATCGAGTTTCGCCAATTGTTTTGCGCTCCACGGGCTGTGCCGGCGGAGCCGTCTACTATAGTAACGTTCGACATCTGCAGTCATTTCTTCCTTGGCTAACTTCAAATCAAGCCATAATTCTTGAGCCGACATACGAAGGGCTCCCTGTTGAAAAATAGTCCATTGCTCAGCCATATCACTCGTCGCCACCGTTACGCGGTTCAACGGATGGATATAGGCTCCTACTCCCCTCTCAATATACGAGTCTGCCGTTTCGTTCTCCTCGGTAAAAACCACTTGCACTCCAGACTGCTCAAGCCTTGTCGCTCGTCCAGGTACTAATTGGGCATCAAAGACCACAATCACTTGGACCTGTCTCACCCTGGCATAACTGGCCAGTTCAGCTATTAGTCGATCCCGCGCTTCTTGGATATTAACCACTTGAAGACGCGACAGGTGTGGCCACGCACCAATCATATTGTAGCCATCCACCAAAAGGTAGGCCTGTCTTTTCATCAGTGATTCCCCTAATTCATCCGATGCCGGGCAACTTCATAAACCAATACGCCTGCTGCCACGCTAGCATTAAGACTTTGGACATGTCCCACCATTGGGATGGTGACTATGCCATCTGCTTTTTGCTTCACAAGAGGAGAGACCCCTTGACCTTCATTCCCAATGACAATCGCTAAAGGCCCTTGACTATTCCACTGGCGCACATCTTCTCCCGCCATATCCGTGGCGAAGACCCAGATCCCTTGATTTTGTAGCAGTTCAATGGTCTGAGCGATATTTGCAACACGAACAACGGGCACATGTTCGATAGCCCCTGTGGATGTCTTGGCAACAATGCCTGTTAAACCGACTGCGCGACGCTTAGGAATGATGATTCCGTGGACACCAAAAGCATCCGCCGTGCGAAGAATGGACCCCAAATTATGAGGATCTTCAATCCCATCAAGAATCAGTAGGAAAGGAGGCTGACCTTTACTTTCGGCCAAGGCAAGGCAGTCTTCTATGGTCTGATAATCAAAAGGAGGCACGGTGAGAACCAACCCTTGGTGATTAGCACCTTGGGTCAATTCATCCAGTTTACTTTTCGGAACTTCTTGAAAAATTCCGCCGTGGTTTTTTACTAATTCTATTATACTACTTATTTTAGAATCTGCCAGCCCTTTTTGATAAAAAAGTTTATTTATCCCCTTATTTTTTTTAAGGGTTTCCATTACCGCGTGTTTGCCAAAGATAATTTCCTCTTGGGAAGATACTTCTTGATTATTTTCTATTTTCTTGTCTGTTGTTTCATCATATTTCTTTTTATGCGTTTGTCGCTTACTAGTTGATTTGCGCGACCGACTTGTATCATATTTCATTCTATTGTCCTCTCTGATCGATCAGGGCTAGAGACTGGGCAATCAACTCCTCCAAACGCTGACTTTGCCCGGAGAGATGAAGCCAGCCAAGTAGGGCTTCAAAGCCTGTTGCTTGGCGGTAATCGCCAATGCTGGCATTCTTAGCCTTGGTATTAGCCTTATGATTGCGCCCCCGCTTATAGATAGTTAATTCCTCTTCATTTAAGGTCTCTTGGTCCCGCAGACACTGCATGGCATAGGCCTGGCCCTTGGCCTCTACATAGCGGGTCGCTGCCCGATGCAGACGATTGGGCTGGGTCAAGCCAGAGGCAATGACATGCTGTCTGACATAAACCTCATAGATAGCATCCCCAATATAGGCTAGGGCAGCCCCATTTAATTGATCCACTTGATTCATCGATTCACTCGCTTCCAAACCGTACCTTGAGGCGTATCATCTAAGAGAATGCCTTGCTCTTTGAGTTGATCACGAATCGCATCGCTACGGGCGAAATCCTTGTTGGCCCGGGCTTGACGGCGTTCCTCAATCAGCGCCTCAATTTCCTGATCAATACTATTGCTTTTATCTTCTAAATCCAAGCCAAATACTGCTAATAAATCATGTAGGACTTTGTCATAAAGTGACAGAACACCCTGGCTAGTTACTTCTAGCTCCAGGTAGCGGTTCAGGGACTTGACCAAATCAAAGAGAGCTGTAATCCCATTAGAAGCATTAAAGTCATCATCCATAGCGGTCACAAATTGCTCTTGAATGCCACTAATCTCAGTTAACCAAGCCTCATGACCTTCAAGGTCTGCACTAGCTTGCTCCTGACGGTGCTTGAGTCGACGAATTGCCTCCCGTAATTTGCTGACATTGGCTTGTGCTTCGGTAATCACTGCCTCATCATAGCGCAAAGGACGACGGTAGTAGGTTGTCGCCAACATGTAGCGAATGACCATAGGGTCGTAGGCTCCTAACAAGTCGCGCAAAAGGACAAAGTTCCCCAGGGATTTACTCATTTTCTCATCTTGCTTCCCAATGGTCACAAAGCCATTGTGGAGCCAGTAATGGGCAAAAGTATGGCCGGTGCAAGCTTCAGACTGGGCAATCTCATTCTCATGGTGAGGGAAGGTGAGGTCTTGCCCGCCCCCGTGAATATCAATCGTATCACCTAGGTACTTAGTGGCCATAACTGAACATTCAATATGCCAACCAGGACGGCCCGGCCCCCACGGCGAATCCCAGGCAATCTCCCCAGGCTTGGCAGTCTTCCAGAGGGCAAAGTCCAGAGGATTAGCCTTGCGTTCTGCAACTACCTGATCCAAACGTTCGCTAGCGCCAACCAATAGATCTTCTAGCGATTGGTCAGATAAATGGCCATAGTCCTTGAAGGAATCCGTCTTGAAGTAAACATCGCCTTCTGATTCATAGGCATGGCCCTTTTCGATTAAGGTCTGGACGAAGGCAATAATCTCCTCAATATTTTCCATAACCCGTGGGTGGACGGTCGCCGGTTGAATATTGAGCTGGCCAGTATCTTCCTTGAAGGCCGCAATATACTTGTCAGCAATGGCTTCAGGAGTTGAACCTTCAGCAATCGCTGCCTTGATAATTTTATC
Source organism: Abiotrophia defectiva ATCC 49176 (assembly GCF_037041345.1). Lineage (NCBI taxonomy): Bacteria > Bacillati > Bacillota > Bacilli > Lactobacillales > Aerococcaceae > Abiotrophia > Abiotrophia defectiva. The sequence goes on from NZ_CP146287.1 coordinate 2,017,656, forward strand.
GTCAACGTCGGTGAAGTTGCTGACATAATTGACTTGATAACCTCGATACTGGAAGTAACGCCGAATAGTGTCAAAGGCTACCGCGCTACGGGCGTTGCCGATATGGATATAGTTATAGACGGTCGGACCGCAGACATAGAAAGCCACTTGCCCTTCTTTAATGGGACGGAAGACTTCCTTCTGCCGTGTCAAGGTATTATAGACTTGTATTGCCATAGTATTGCTCCTTTGCGTTAAAATAGTAAAAAGGCCCTAGCTAAGCCAATTAATTGGTGTCTGACCCTGTGCCTCTAAAAAGGCATTGGCTCGTGAAAAAGGTCGACTGCCAAAGAAACCGCGATAAGCAGATAGGGGACTAGGGTGCGCTGATTCAATCACCAAGTGCTGGCTAGCGGTAATCAAGGCCTTCTTCTTGCGGGCATAGGCTCCCCACAGGATGAAGACAGCCGGCTGCGCCTGTTGATTGACGACCCGAATGATGGCGTCGGTAAATGGCTCCCAAATCTGACCTGCATGGCCATTAGCCATACCGGCTGGAACGGTCAAACAGGCATTGAGTAGTAAAACTCCTTGCTGGGCCCAAGTCGTTAAGTCATGGTTGGGCTTGACGCCAATGTCATCCGCTAATTCTTTGAGAATATTCTGAAGAGAAGGGGGGGCAGGCAAATCATTAGGTACAGAAAAGCTTAATCCTTGTGCCTGACCTGGCCCGTGGTAGGGATCTTGCCCCAGAATAACCACCTTGACATCCTCTAAGGCGGTCGTTTGGATAGCATTAAAGACTCGGTCACGTGGCGGGTAGATCCTTCCTTGGCCGTAAACTTGGTCCATGAAATGATTAATTTGGCTAAAATAACCTACGGGTAGTTCTTCCTTAATGGCTTGATGCCAGGCAGAGTGTGACATATAGGGAGCCTCCTTAGATAGCAGATGCCTTAAAACAAAAGAGGTTGAGGCAAGTGCCCCAGCCTCTTATAGTCATCTTGAATTTTATGCCAAGAGCGCTGCTACTTGGTCAATGTGGGATAGGACTTTTTCTTTGCCTAAGACTTCGATTAATGCCGGTAATTCTGGCCCATGCATTTGGCCACTCACAGCAATCCGGATTGGCATGAAGAGGCCACGCCCTTTGGCGCCTGTTTCCTTCTGCACTTCCTTGATGCAAGCTTTAATATTCGCTGCTTCAAAGTCTTCTAAGTTCGCTAACTTCTCGCGAACCGCCGCCAAGACAGCCGGCACTTGTTCGCCTGCTAAAACCTCGCGACTTTCTTCATCGATTGTTAAGCTATCGTTGAAGAAGAGGCTAGACAGAGATACGATTTCTGCCCCATAAGACATTTGTTCGTGGAAGAGGGAGACGACCTTAGTCACCCAAGCTAACTCTTCTTCTGATGGATTAGCCGATACACGACCTGCCTCAATCAGGTGTGGCAAGGCCAGTGCCGTCACTTCATCAAGACTCGCTTGCTTCATGTAGGTATTGTTAATCCATTCCAATTTCTTGGTGTCGAAGGAAGCTGGTGAGGTAGATAAACGTTCATAGTCAAAGAGCTCAATTAACTGGTCACGACCAAAAATTTCCTCTTCCCCGACTGGAGACCAGCCCAAGAGGGCGATAAAGTTGAAGATAGCTTCTGGTAAATAGCCCAGGTTACGGTATTGTTCGATAAATTGCAAGATAGCACCGTCACGTTTGCTGAGTTTCTTATGAGTCTCAGCATTAACGATTAAGGTCATGTGACCAAAACGTGGGTAGTCCCAACCGAAAGCATCATAAATCATCATTTGCTTAGGTGTATTAGCGATATGGTCATCCCCCCGCAATACATGGGTAATACCCATAAGGTGGTCATCGACCGTTACCGCAAAGTTATAAGTTGGCATGCCGTCGCGCTTACGGATCACCCAGTCACCAGAGACACTGCGTGATTCGAAGGTAATCGGACCCTTAACCAGATCTTCAAATTCATAGGTCACATCTTCTGGCACGCGGAAACGAATAACCGGTACACGGCCTTCCGCTTCAAAGGCAGCTTCTTCTTCAGGCGTTAGATGGGCATGTTGGCCACCATAGTGTGGCATTTCGCCACGGACTTGTTGGGCTTCACGTTCTGCTTCTAATTCTTCTTCCGTCATGTAGCACTTGTAGGCCTTGCCTTCTGCCAAGAGTTGGTCAATCAGTGGGTTGTAAATATGCAGACGCTCTGACTGACGGTAAGGACCCACTTGGCCTGGCTTATTAGGCGCTTCATCCCAGTCCATCCCCAACCAGGTTAAGTTATCTAGCTGGCTCTTCTCGCCATGCTCAAGATTACGTTTTAAGTCGGTATCTTCAATCCGAATGACGAAGTCCCCGCCATAGTGGCGCGCGAAAAGATAGTTGAAGAGCGCAGTCCGCGCATTCCCGATGTGTAATTCTCCTGTTGGGCTTGGTGCATAACGCACACGTACTTTTGAAGTCATGTAGTTTCCTCTTTCCTTAGTAATGTGACTGCTTGGTTTCGATTTTATCTTGCGAGTGAGCGGGCTTAGCGAAAATCATACGCCCAGCGCTAGTTTGAAGGGCGCTAGTAACAATGACTTTCAGTCGCTCATTCATGTAATGTTGCCCGTCTTCGACCACAATCATGGTCCCGTCATCCAAATAGGCAACCCCTTGTTTGCGCTCGGTCCCGGACTTAACCACCGTGACTTCCATGATTTCGCCAGGAATCACGACGGGTTTGACTGCTAAGGCCAAGGCATTGATGTTAAAGACGGTGACATTCTGAAATTCACAGACCTTATTTAAATTATAATCGTTTGTGACGACGGCTGCATCAATTAATTTTGCCAAACGAATCAGCTTGCTGTCAACCTCTGGCACATCGTCAAAATCCCCATCATAAAATTCGATTGGAATGAGCGATTCTTTTTGCAAGCTGTTGAGAATATCCAGCCCTCGGCGACCACGAGCACGTTTGAGCGAATCTGCTGAGTCCGCGATGAACTGCAATTCCTTAAGCACAAAGTTAGGAATCACGAGTACCCCTTCTAAGAAGTGGGTCTTGGCAATGTCGGCAATCCGCCCATCAATGATAACGCTAGTATCTAAGAGTTTGTAGCGGTGGAAATTCTCGCCAGCCTTGCGCTCCAAGATACGGCTTTCCTGTTTTTCCCGCTTGCTAGCAGAGCGACTAAAAATCGTTCGCCATTCATCCTGCCGACTGGTTGCAGTTTGGTAGCCAACAATGGATAGGATGACCGACAAAACCAAGGGCAGGGCGTTAGAGATAAAGGGAATTTGCAAATTAGAGAAGGGGAGTGAGATGAGATAGCCGATAATCAGACCGACAACCCCACCAATAGTCCCGAAGAAGATGGTTGAGGTGGTTTGTTTGTTTAAGATTTCTTGTGTCTTGCGAATCCAACGAGCTAACAAAGGTGAGGCGAGATTTCCCAAGAGGGCGAAAATAATTGCGAATAATAAACCGTTAAAGTAGGTGTTCTGCAAGAAAACTTGCGTTAAATGTAACCACGGCCAGATAGAAGCCCCAAAGGAGACGCCAAAACTCAGTCCGATAATGGCTGAAACCATTAAGACAATACGTTTAAACATAAACCTTCCTCCTTTCCTGTTTTTTTATAATGATGGCCTCCCCCTATTGGCGGGGGAAGACCTTATGAATGGCTTCCTGGATAGTGGCCACTGGCACAATTTCGATTGCTATTGTCTGATCCAGGCCTGCTAGATTATTTTTGGGAATATAGGCTCGCTTAAAGCCCAGTTTGGCAGCTTCCTTGAGGCGCTCCTTGATTTGGCTAACCCGTCGGATTTCCCCCGTCAGACCAATTTCGCCGATGAAGCAATCTTCGATCTTAGTGGCCTGATTCCAATAACTAGACGCGATGCTGACTGCAATGGCCAAATCAATTGCCGGCTCGTCTAATTTAACGCCGCCTGTAATCTTGAAGAAGGCATCCTGATTTTGCACCAGCAGACCGCAGTGCTTTTCCATAACTGCCAAGAGCAGTGACACGCGTTGATAGTCAATCCCCGAGGAGGTGCGTTTGGCAGTCCCATAGACAGTTGGAGTCATCAGAGACTGGATTTCCGCCAAAATCGGCCGCGTCCCTTCAATCGAAGCCACAACAGTCGAACCCGTCGCGCCAGCCAAACGTTCTTCCAGGAAGAGTTCTGAAGGGTTGGTTACTTCTTCCAAACCTGCTTCCAGCATTTCAAAGACCCCTAACTCATGTGTGGAGCCAAAGCGATTTTTCACGGCTCGCAAGACCCGGAAACGATTATGGCGCTCGCCCTCAAAGTAGAGAACGGTATCCACCATGTGTTCCAACATCCGAGGCCCTGCAATATTGCCCTCCTTGGTCACGTGACCGACAATAAAGGTCGCAATATTATTATCCTTGGCAATCCGCATTAAGATAGCGGTAGCTTCCCGCAATTGGGAAACACTTCCCGCCACCCCAGTATGATCTGCCAGTTGCATGGTCTGGATAGAGTCGATAATCAAAATGTCTGGAGCAATACGCTGAACTTCGCCAGCAATAACTGCTAAGTCCGTCTCCGATAAGAGATAGAAATGACTGTCCTTGAGTGATAGGCGTTCCGCCCGCATTTTAATTTGGGAGAGACTCTCTTCCCCAGAAACATAGAGGACGGTCTGACCTAGATTAGCCAGTTGAATCGAGACCTGGAGCAAGAGGGTAGACTTACCAATCCCAGGATCGCCCCCAATCAGAACCAAACTGCCGGCTACCACCCCGCCCCCCAAGACCCGGTCGAACTCTTGGAAATTGGTATGGGTCCGCGTTTCAGCCTTGTAGGTGATTTCTTCTAGGCGTTGAGCCCGGTTGGCACCTTCACCGCGCTGGGTCAAAACCTTGAACTGGCTTTTCTCAGTCTTAATGGTCGATTGGACAATTTGTTCTTCCATCTGATTCCAAGCGCCACAATTAGGACACTTACCCAGATACTTAGCCGATTCATAGCCGCAGGCCATACATTCGTAGCTTACTTTTTTCTTGGCCATAGCTTTCCTTCTTTCTTTGGCTCTAGTCCTTAGAGCCTATTGTTGGTGATGACCAGAGGAGCCGAAGCCTCCTTCGCGGGCAGCCTGCCCACCATGGTCGCCATCTGCCTTCAAGAAAGGTAAGAAGATGGCTTGGGCAATGCGCTCACCTTTTTGGATGGTTTGGTCAAAGAGCCCAAAGTTGCTAAGTTGAACATAGACATGCCCTTCATTGCTAGGATTATTATAGTAGTCTGCATCAATGACGCCCACTCCGTTAGGAACCTGCAAGAAACGCTTGAGCGGGTTACTAGAGCGGTTAATAATTTGTAAGTATTCGTCTTCCTGCATATAAACCTTAAGCCCAGTAGGCACAAGGGTTGGTTTCAACAAGCGCTGTGGATCCTCTGTTGGCTCCTTTTGGGTTGGTTTGGCATGAATCCATTGTTTCATTTCCATGGCTAAATAGCGGAAAACTTGTCGCCAGTAAGACGGAACCACAATGGTTTCTGCCGCTTCCAAATCATAACCAGCGGCATGATGGGTCGCTCGCTGTGGCAGTTGGATGGCTTTATCTTGGTAGCTAGTGATGACTTCAAAGCCACGTTTTCTTTCCTGGGTCATAAGACACCCCTTTTCTACTGAATCATCTCTATTTTACCAAATTTCCCGACCAATAGGGTAATAAAAGCAATAAAAGTGCTTGAAAAATCACACTTTCTTGCTCTTTTTAGAAAACCTTTTACTTTTTGTACAATCTGCCGAAGAAATTTGTGCAGTTTGTCAATGGAATTGTAAACCGTTTTCAATTACACTGTAGATGTCAATAAAATCAATCAATAAGGAGCGAATTTTCCTATGGTAGAAATGAAATTAAAAGGTATCCACAAGAAATACGATAATGCCGACTTCTATTCCGTTACTGACTTTAACTTAGACATCGCAGACCGCGAATTTATTGTCTTCGTTGGCCCTTCTGGTTGTGGTAAGTCCACTACATTACGTATGATTGCCGGTTTGGAAGATATTTCTGAAGGGGAATTATGGATTGGCGACCGCCTTATGAACGACGTGGCACCTAAAGACCGCGACATCGCCATGGTATTCCAAAACTACGCCCTCTACCCACACATGACTGTCTTCGACAACATGGCCTTCGGTTTGAAACTTCGTAAATATCCAAAAGAAGAAATCAAACAACGTGTAGAGAACGCAGCTGAAATTTTAGGCTTAACTCAATACTTAGACCGTAAACCAGCTGCTTTGTCTGGTGGTCAACGTCAACGTGTTGCCTTGGGTCGTGCCATTGTCCGCGACGCTAAAGTCTTCCTCATGGACGAACCGCTCTCTAACTTGGATGCTAAACTCCGTGTACAAATGCGTGCTGAAATTGCAAAATTACACCAACGCTTGAACACTACTACCATCTACGTAACCCACGACCAAACCGAAGCTATGACCATGGCTAGCCGGATTGTCATCATGAAAGATGGGATTATCCAACAAATCGGTAGCCCGCAAGAAGTTTACGATACACCAAACAATGTCTTCGTTGCTGGCTTTATTGGCTCTCCTGCCATGAACTTCTTCAAAGTTAAATTCGAAAACGGCACTATCAGCAATGGCCACGACTTAACTCTAGAAGTAACAGATCCACAACGTCGCTACTTAGTAGAACGTGGCTACGAAGGCAAGGAAGTCATCTTTGGTATTCGTCCAGAAGACATTCAATCTGAACAAATCTTCTTAGACTCCTATCCAAAATCAGTAGTTCGTTCAGAAGTTGTCGTATCTGAATTATTAGGGGCAGAAACTATGCTTTACTCTAAAGTTGGGGACACTGAATTCATCGCTCGTGTGGATGCACGTGACTACCACAACCCAGGTGAAACCGTAGAACTCGGTTTCAACATGAACAAGGCTCACTTCTTCGATTCAGAAACCGAATTAGTAATTCGCGAAGAAGCTTAAGCTTAACTCGTCTACCGCTCCGGCCCTCCTCATCTGAGGAGGGTTTTTGGCGTCTATCTGACGACAATTGCACCTCAAATCTGTGACAAGTCCCTAACATCCGTCATTTAGGGACCGGTATCAGTTGATTTTTGCCTGCCATCGTCCTAGAATAGAGCCATACAAATTGTAAAAGGAGGCTCGCACCATGCAAAACCAGACTTTAATGCAAGCTTTTGAATGGTATCTGCCGAGTGACCACCAGCACTGGAATCGACTTGCCCAACTAACTCCAGAATTGGCTGCCAAGGGCATTCGCAAAATCTGGCTCCCGCCTGCTTTCAAAGGCACCAACAAAGACGACGTCGGCTATGGCGTCTATGACTTGTTTGACTTGGGAGAATTCGACCAGAAGGGGACCATCCCTACTAAATACGGAACAAAAGACGACTATCTCAATCTGATTGAAACCTTGAAAGCTAACGGGATTGACCCCATCGCTGATATCGTCCTCAACCACAAGGCCGGCGCCGACCACAAGGAACGCTTTACGGTCATTGAGATGAATCCTAACAATCGTCAAGAAGCCATTTCTGAACCCTTCGAAATTGAAGGTTGGACTTGCTTCACCTTTGATGGTCGCCAGAAAGCCTACAATGATTTCACCTGGCACTGGTATCACTTTACAGGGACCGACTATGACGCTGGCCGTAACCGATCCGGTATTTATCTGATTCAAGGGGATAATAAGGGTTGGGCTGACGACACGCTCGTTGACGACGAGAACGGTAACTATGACTATCTTATGTATGATGACATCGACTTCAAGCATCCGGAAGTGGTCCAACATCTCTATGATTGGGCCCATTGGTTTATTGAAACAACCGGAGTTCGCGGCTTCCGCCTAGATGCCGTTAAACACATCGATTCCTTCTTCATGAAAAACTTTATCCGGGACTTAACCGAACACTATGGCGATGATTTCTATGTCTTCGGTGAATTCTGGAATGGCGACGAAGAAGCCAATAGCCAATATTTGGAGAAAACTGACTTTCACTATGACTTAGTAGACGTCAAGCTCCACCAGAACTTCTTCGATGCCGGTCAAGCTGGGGCAGACTACGACTTGAGTAAGATTTTCGACCAAACTCTCATGCAAAACTACCCAGAATCGGCGGTTACCTTCGTTGATAACCACGATACCCAACGGGGTCAAGCCCTTGAATCGACCGTAGCAGAATGGTTCAAGCCTCTGGCTTATGCCATGATTCTCTTGCGCCAATCCGGTTTACCTTGTGTCTTCTATGGCGACTACATGGGTATCCAAGGGGACTTTGCCCAAGAATCCTTCCAGGAAGTCATCGATAAATTGCTCAACCTACGGCTTTACCATGCCTATGGTCAAGAAACTGACTATCTCGATGATCCTAACTGTATTGCTTGGACTCGGGCTGGTAATGAAGAAAATGATGGCCGGCCATTGGCAGTTATTCTCTCCAACAAAGACGATGCTAGCAAGCGCCTCTTCTTGGGTTCTGAATGGGCTGGCCGCACTTTCCGCGATGGCTTAGAACATCATGAAGCCAGCATCACCATCGAAGAAGACGGTTGGGCTGATTTCCCAGTTCATGGTGGCTCTGTCTCTGCTTGGATTTTAGCTGATTAAGCAATTAATAGTAGATAAATTTCCCATTATATCATATATGATATAATGGGAAAGCAAAAGGCTGAGACTTGAGTCTCAGCCTTATTTTTTATTGATAATTTACTTGATCTTCTGGGCGATAAGACAAGTTAGAAAACTTGTTATACTCTTTCTTAAAGAGTAAGTTGACGGTGTCCCGGGCTCCTGACCGGTTCTTAGCCAGAATCACTTCAATCGTGTTATCTGGCAAGGAATCGTCATGGTCTGGCTCGTCGCCCGGCTCATCATGGCGGTGATAATCGTGACGATAGAGGAAGGCCACGATATCCGCATCCTGCTCGATAGACCCGGATTCCCGGATATCACTTAAAATTGGCCGCTTGTTTTGCCGCTGTTCCAAGCCCCGTGAGAGCTGGGACAAGGCAATAACTGGCACATGCAATTCCTTGGCTAATTTTTTGAGTTGGCGTGAAATCTCAGAAACTTCTTGTTGGCGGTTTTCACGACCGTTCCCTTCAATCAATTGCAGGTAGTCGATGACAATCAAGCCCAAGTCAGGATTTTCCTGCTTGAGTCGGCGACATTTGGCCCGAATTTCGGAGACTTTAATCCCCGCTGAATCATCGATAAAGATCTTAGCATTCTTAAGCGTATCGGTCGCAATGGTAAAGCTAGACCACTCATCTTCGGTTAGTTGACCCGTCTTCATGTTGGATGCAAAGATATTTCCCTCTGCGCAGACCATCCGATAGACTAAGTCAATCGCCCCCATTTCTAGTGAGAAGATGGCAACCGGCACCTTGGATTTGGTAGCCACATTCTGGGCGATATTGAGGGCAAAGGCCGTCTTACCTACTGAAGGACGGGCGGCGATAATAATTAACTGATCGCCTTGGAAACCTGAAGTCATCTTGTCCAAATCATGATAGCCCGTAGCTAGTCCCGTAATGTCGCGTTTTTCTTCCGAAAGCTTAACCACACGGTCATAGGCTTCCACCACTAGGTGGCGCATTTCTTTTGGCTTATTAACCTGGCTACCTTCCCCGATTGAGAGAATCAGCTTCTCACTGCGATCTACAATATTTTCAACGCTATCAGACTCATCATAGGCTTCCGAACTAATGGTTGTGGTGGCCGCAATCAGACGTCGCAAGGTCGATTTTTGTTTGACAATATTGGCATAATACTCCACGTGTTCTGCCGTTGGTGTCGCTTCGATTAATTCTGCCAGATAGCTGGCGCCTCCCGCATTTTCTAGGGCATCATAGGCTTCCAGTTGGTTGACCGCCATGACGAAGTCCAAGGCCCCGTTGCGGTCAAATACCACATCAATGGCATTAAAAATCAATTGGTGGGATCGTTTATAGAAGTCATCTTCACTGATAATGGCTTGGACGGTCCCGATTTTACGTGGATCTAGGAATAAAGCACCTAGCACCGCACGTTCAGCTTCAATATTATGAGGCATTATTCGTTGCTCATTAAGATTTAATTCTGTCACTAGGTTCCCTTCTTTCTACTCATATGTAGTTTACTAAATGTCTTAGCCCTTTTCAAGTAGGGCGATATACCCTTGCCAAATCCCTTTAAATTCTATATAATACAGATGAATTGATAGTAGCAGTCAAAGTGCTTACTACCCCCAACTGGCCATATCCAAGGGGGTAGTCTAGGCACTTTTTTTGTGACAAGAGAAAGGAGCCCGCCATGTACACCCAAGATACCATTGTCGCCATCTCAACTGCCCTAGGCGAGGGCGCTATCGGCCTAGTCCGCCTGTCTGGACCAGAAGCCATCGCCATCGCCAACCGGCTCTTTCCAGAAAAGGACCTCAGCCAAGTGGCTAGTCACACCATTCACTATGGCCATATCCAAGATCCCCAGTCAGGCCAAGTCTTGGATGAAGTCATGACCAGCGTCATGAAAGCCCCACGTTCTTATACGACAGAAGATGTCGTCGAAATCAACGGCCACGGCGGGATTGTTGCCATCCAATCCATCCTCAATGCTTGCTTAGCCCAAGGAGCTCGCCTGGCTGAAGCCGGGGAATTTACCCAACGCGCCTTCCTTAATGGCCGGATTGACCTATCTCAGGCTGAAGCCATCATGGATTTAATCAGCGCCAAGACTAGTCGTGCCAAAGATGCAGCTATGAGCCAGCTTCAAGGTAGCCTCAAACACAAAATTCGTCAGCTACGCGACACCATGCTTAACACCTTGGCCCAGGTCGAAGTCACCATCGATTATCCAGAATACGATGATGTTGAGGAACTTTCTCTCCAGCAACTGGCCTCTACGGCAGAGCTAGTTCAAAGCGAAGTCCGCGCGATTTTACGTCAGGCCACCCAAGGCAAGCTTTTCCGTGAAGGGATTAAAACGGCCATTATTGGACGCCCTAATGTTGGTAAATCCAGTCTTCTTAATTACTTAATTGGCGAAGACAAAGCCATTGTCACCGATATTGCAGGCACCACTCGTGACACCATTGAAGAGTATATTTCTATTAAAGGTGTCCCCCTCCATATTATCGATACTGCCGGCATTCGCCATACGGATGAAGTAGTCGAGCAAATCGGGGTAGAAAAGAGTCGCGCCATGATCGAATCGGCAGACCTGATTCTCCTTATTTTGAATCAGGCCCAAGCCCTGGATCCAATGGATTTAGAACTTTTAGAGCTGACACAAAATAAGGCCCGCATCATCCTCTTAAATAAGCAAGATTTACCTAACCAATGGACCATTGAAGACTTAGCAAGTTATCTGCAAGATGATTCGGACATTATTAAAACCTCTGTCCTGACTGAGGACGGCTTAACCGCCCTTGAAGATGCTATTTCAGCACGCTTCTTATCCGGTAATCTCCAGTCTACCGACCTCAACTATCTCTTGAACAGTCGCCACACCCATCTGCTCAACCAAGCCCTAGCCAGTTTAGATGAAGTCATCCAGTCTTGTGCCATGAGCCTACCAGTGGATCTCATTCAGATAGACTATACCCGTGCCTGGGATGCCCTGGGCGAAATCACTGGTGACAGTGTTCAAGATGAGCTCTTAACCAAGCTCTTTAGCCAATTCTGCTTAGGTAAATAAGGAGGATACATCATGCCAAAACTCGCCACTATCTGTTATATCGACAATGGCCACTCTCTGCTATTGCTCCACCGCAACAAGAAGCCCAATGATGTCCATGAAGGCAAATGGATTGGTGTCGGCGGTAAATTAGAAGCTAGCGAAAGCCCAGAGGAATGCGTTATTCGCGAAGCCAAAGAAGAAACGGGCTTGACCCTGCATCAGCCACAATTAGTGGGCATTATCGTCTTCCCTGAATTTACGCCTGGCCATGACTGGTACACTTATGTCTTTCGGGCCCGTCATTTTGAGGGCCAAGTCATTGACTGCAATGAAGGTACCCTAGAGTGGGTACCCTACGACCAAGTCCTTAGTCGACCTAGTTGGGAAGGGGATCACATCTTCTTAAGCTGGATTTTAGAGCAGAAACCCTTCTTTTCAGCCAAATTCAGCTATTCCCAAGATAATCGCCTACTTAATCACGATGTTATTTTTTATAATCATCCATAAACTACAAAGGAGTCAAAACCATGCAAGAATTCTCTGCTGGCCACTACGAGGTCATTGTTGTCGGTGCTGGACACGCAGGTTCAGAAGCCGCATTGGCGGCAGCTCGTATGGGCTGTCGCACCCTGCTCTTAACCATTAGCTTAGAAATGGTAGCCTTTATGCCCTGTAACCCTTCTGTAGGAGGGCCTGCCAAGGGTGTTGTCGTTCGCGAAATCGATGCCCTCGGTGGCGAAATGGGCCGCAATATTGATAAGACCTACATCCAAATGCGCATGCTCAACACTGGGAAGGGACCAGCCGTCCAAGCCTTACGTGCCCAAGCGGATAAACATGCCTATGCGACCGCTATGAAACAAACCATTGAAGCCTGCCCTAACCTAGACCTCAAACAAGGCCTAGTTGACCGCCTAGTAGTAGAAGAAGGGCAAGTTCGTGGCGTTGTCACTTCGACTGGCGCCCGCTATAGTGCGGATGCCGTTGTCCTAACTGCTGGTACCTCTTCACGCGGTCAAATCATTATTGGTGAGCTCAAGTATTCATCTGGTCCCAACAATACCCTCCCATCCCAGAAACTCTCTGAACACCTTTTGGAACTGGGCTTTGAGTTAGCCCGTTTCAAAACTGGGACACCTATGCGTATCCACAAATCTAGCATTAACTATGAGGCCATGGAGATTCAACCTGGTGATAGCCAACCCAACCATTTTTCCTTCCTAACGCCAGATGCTGACTACCGACCTGACTTCGTCCCTTGTTGGCTGACCCATACCAGCCAAGATACCCATGAAGTTATCAAGGCTAACCTGCACCGCGCGCCTATGTTTACCGGCATCGTGGAAGGGGTAGGGGCACGTTATTGTCCTTCTATCGAAGACAAGATTGTGCGCTTCAGCGATAAGCCACGCCATCAAATTTTCGTTGAACCAGAAGGTCTAACGACTGATGAGATGTATATTCAAGGCCTATCCACCTCTATGCCTGAAGATGTACAACTTCAGATGCTACATTCTGTAGCGGGTCTGGAAAATGCCAAACTCATGCGACCAGGATACGCTATTGAGTACGACGTGGTCATCCCGCATCAATTGCGTGCTAGCTTAGAAACCAAATTAGTACGTGGCCTCTATACAGCGGGCCAAATGAACGGGACTAGCGGCTACGAAGAAGCGGCCGGCCAAGGCCTTATTGCTGGCATTAACGCAGCCCGCCAAGTTCAAGGACAAGATCCACTTATCATCAAACGGAGTGACGGCTATATTGGCGTTATGATTGATGACTTAGTTACCAAAGGGACCACAGAACCTTATCGTCTCTTAACTTCTCGGGCAGAGTATCGTCTCTTGCTACGCCACGATAATGCTGATTTGCGACTGACTGAAATTGGCCACCAAATTGGCTTGGTCGATGGCCAACGCTATGAAGCCTATCTAGCTAAGAAAGCCCTGGTTGACGCTGAAATCAAACGCTTGAAGAAAATCACCCTGACACCTAAGACGCCCGGCCTTCAGGAACTCTTTGAGCGTGTAGGCTCTTCGTCCCTCTTAGACGGAATCAGCGCCTTCAATCTGCTCAAGCGACCAGAGATTCGCTACTTAGATTTAGTGACGCTTATTCCTCGGCCAGAGGGCCTATTGGAACGCCAAGAAGCTGAACAAGTTGAAATTCAAATCAAGTATGAAGGCTATATCCAAAAGGCCATCGAAAAAGTCGAAAAAGTCAAGGCCATGGAAGAAAAACGCATTCCTGAAGATATTGACTACGACGCTATCTTGAATTTGGCTAACGAGGCGCGTGACCGCCTGAAATTAATTCAGCCGACTACCTTAGCACAAGCTAGCCGGGTCAGCGGCGTTAATCCTGCTGACATTGCCATCTTGTCAGTCTACATCCAACAAGGCAAGATTGCTCGCCTACAAGATCGTCCATCTCAAGACTAAAAGAAAAGCCCCTGAAAGGGGCTTTTTTTCTTCTATATAATATAGTAAAAAAGACAGGGCATAAATCCTGTCTCTTTTTTCATTATTTAATTGAGTGTCTACGACGTGCGAATTCTTGGAAGTGGAACTTCTCTAGTCGCGTGTGGGAAATACTGTATTGGAAGAAGGTAGTATCTTCTAAGTAAACAAAGCTGTCTGTCTTAATGACATAGTCCATAGGTGTTAACTTCATGAGTTCCAAGCCTAGCTCAGACACAATCTCAGCCCGCATATCCTTGGTAGCATAGCTAATATCTAAGTCTAACTGACCTTCTAGGTACTCATAGACGGAGTTTTTAGCCACACGGCTTGGGATAGATGGCACCACGCTGCAACGGAACCAGTCTTCATCAATAATCATGACTTCGCCAGCGATAATCCGCGTACGCAATAAGTAAATAAAGCGTTCATTCTCAGTCACGCCTTCTTTACCAATAAGAAAGTCTGGCGCCTTCACGATTTCATTACGGATTACCCGTGTTTCAGCTTTCATATTTTGATCAGCTTGTAACTCTTTGAAACTGACCAAACCCGAAAATGGAAAGACAAAACGGTTAAAGTCTAAAACGGTAGAACCACGGCCTTGTTTCTTATGAATAAAGCCATTTTCCAATAGGAGTTTTTGCGCTTTACGGATAGTTTCACGGGATACATCATAGGTTTCTGCTAGTTCATGTTCTGTAGGGATTAGTTCACCAATGGGGTAGGTCCCATTTTCAATTTTTTGCTTGATGTCTAGATAGACTCTTTCAAATTTATTCATTTTTACACCTCGATACGTATTCTAGCATAATCTGTTACTTTGTGAAAGAGTTTATCCAGTTTTTTTTCGCATTTTTTTAAGGATTTGTCCCTAACCAGTTCGGATTTACTTCCCAAATACCATTATCAGGCATTGGCAAGGTATCTGGCGTTAAAATAAGTCCGCCTACAGTCAGCTTCACCTGTTTGACCCCATAATAATCAGCGATTGTTTGGACAATAGCCGGTAAAACAGCCGTTTCTCGTGCTGTATGCTGATTCATGGCTGCCACGATACCAGGAGTGAAGTCTACGAGGGCAGTTTGCGATTCAATTTTTATATCTTTGACTTCAACAGATGAATTAATCCATCCTTCTTTGCGGAACAATTCTGTAAAAGTTTTACCTGGATTCTGATTAGTCTGCCAAGTTAAGTGCCCCGTCCCCTTAGTCAAAATTGGATTCATCTGATTACTTGGCTTGGCTATATTGATAGGTTGCGTGATGCTAACCTGATGCTGGTTAGACTTAAGTGTGAGCGTAATATTTTCCCCACCACTATTGATGGCTTTCTGACTAGACATGATCAAACCTTGATTCTTGGCATAGTAGGTATGTAACTCTTGGTCAGATTGAAAGGTTGTTACCTCAATAACATCTTCATAATTGCTAGAACCTATTGTGGCTGATTGGTAGAGATTAGTAATAGTGGAACGACTTCCTTGGCTATCTTGCCACATCGTTCCCACTTGAAGGGGAGCCATCAAATAAGGGATACGGTGGGTGTGACTAATTTGTTCTAGATGGTTGCTAGTATCCAAAGTATCCTGGGCTTGCCAAGATATCTGCCAGCCTTCCTTGGTTAGCTGATAAACTGACACGTTGGCCCGACCATTAGGTAAGAGGGTCCGCACTTGCCATAGTTGACGGTTAGTGTCTACATAATCTGTGTACACTATTTGTAAACCATCACGCGTATCAAACTCTTTAAGTTGATTGATACCATTAGGCGCATAATGACTTATCTCATATTGTGTTCCATCCGGTGCTTTGTGCCATGATGACGTGTCGAATTCTCCTGTGTTCTCTGCAACAGTAGAGCTAGTTTCAGACGATTCGTTTGTTGCTGTCCCTTGGCGGTCAGCAGCTTTCTTGTCTATTGATGCCTGAACATCTGGACTAATGTGAATCATAGGTTCTTGCTTGCAAGCACTTAATAGCAATACAAATCCAACAAGAAGAATCCCTCTTTTCATGCTGCTGCCCCTTTCTTTTATGTTTTTCTCTAGCATATTCGTCTTATTTTACCATGCTAGAAAGGATTTTACCATTCTTCATTTCTATCTAATACCACCTGGCAGATAAAAAGGACAAATCCCTGGGAATTTGTCCTTTAACACTTAGCTTATTCTGTTTCAAATAAGAAAGCAACAGCTTCATAAGCTCCTAAAGTCAATCTATCAGCATATTGGACTGGTCCATTGCCAATCAACTTAGTCGCTGTTCGACCACGAAAGGCCTGAGGTAATTCAATTTCTACATTTCCGTCATAAAAATGTCCTAGAACCAGTAATTGTTGCCCTTCATATTCTCTTACAAAGGCCATGATGCTAGGATGATCCAAGAATAAACCACCGTAAGTCCCATCCGAAATCACATCATAGTCCTTGCGCAAGCGAATGAGCTCTTGATAATAGGTATAAATCTTACCTTCCGCCAATTCCTGCTCAACATTAATAGTAGGATAGTTAGCTGCAACTTCTAGCCATGGCGTGGCCTTGGTAAAGCCTGCATGGGTTGTCCCATCCCATTGCATAGGTGTGCGACTGTTGTCGCGGGATTTAGCCTGAATGATGGTCATGGCTTTTTCATGGGAATAACCCTTATCCCGCATGATTTGATAGTTATTGTGCGTCTCCACATCATTGTATTGAGCCAATTCTTGGTAGCCTGGGTTAGTCATGCCAATTTCTTCACCCTGATAAATATAAGGCGTCCCACGCAATAAATGGGTAACTGTCGCAAGCAAGGTTTGCGTTTGATAAGGATAATTTACTACATCCCCAAAGCGGTTGTTAGACCGAGGTTGGTCATGATTATTGAAGAAGAGGGCATTCCATCCCTGTCCGTCAGACATGCCTGTTTGCCACTCATCTAAAATGCGTTTAAGCTCTAAGAAATCAAAAGCTGGATTGGACCATTTTTCCCCATTCTCATAGTCAACCTTGAGATGATGGAAGGAGAAAATCATAGACAGTTCTTGATCTTTAGGGTTAGTATAGCTAATCCCATTTTCAATTGTAGTAGAAGACATCTCCCCAACTGTGACGATTTCTTGATCCTGCCCAAAAGTAGCTTGGTTCAATTCCCGAATCCAAGTATGCACAATAGGCGTATCTGTATAGAGGGACTTCTCCTGACTAGAACCAGGAGCTTGGCTATCAACCAATTCTTCTGACTTGCCAATAACATTCAAAACATCGAATCGGAAACCCTTTACCCCTTTTTGACGCCAAAAATTCACCACTTGGTGGAGTTCTTGCCGAACCTGAGGATTGTGCCAATCTAAATCTGCCTGCGTCACATCATAAAGATGTAAATAATATAAGTCAGTCTTGCCAAACCTTTCCCAGGCAGGTCCGCCAAACTTAGACTCCCAGTTGGTTGGCAAACTACCGTCAGCCTTAGCAGGTCTTAAATAGAAGTAAGCTTGATACTTAGGATCCCCAGCCAAGGCTTTTTTGAACCATTCATGTTCTGTCGAAACATGGTTTAAGACCATGTCGAGCATGAGTCCAATACCCCGTTTGCCTACTTCCGCCACTAACTCTTCGAAATCTGCCATAGTCCCAAAGGCCGGGTCAATGGCACAATAATCCGAAATGTCGTAGCCATTATCATATTGTGGGGAAGGGTAAAAAGGGTTCAACCATATTAAATCAACACCTAAACCCGCTAAGTAGTCTAGTTTTTCGATGATACCGCGTAAGTCTCCCATCCCATTCCCTGTCGTATCTTTGAAGGATTTAGGATAGAGTTGATAGACAACCTTTTTTGATAAGCGCATAAGAACCTCCTTTCAAAAGGGCTAAGATGATTATCCTAGCCCCATAGCCTTTACTTGTTAAAGAATGGAATATCAAAGTCAACAGCCTTGTTATCCAAGAACTTGAATTGACGATTGAAGAAAAGTGTTACAACAAATGGCACCACTAAAGCGACTGCCATGCAGACGAAGAACATAGCCATTGAACCTGGTTGTATGACGATAAAGCCTGGTAGCCCCCCAACCCCAATGGCGTTAGAGGTCACCTTATAAGTTGTCGCAATCAAACCCGCCAAGCTAGAGCCAATCATTCCGGCTAGGAATGGGTAAATATATTTAAGGTTAACCCCAAAGAGGGCTGGCTCAGTAACCCCTAAGTAACATGAAATAGCAGATGGTACTGTAATTTGGTTTTGCTCCTCATCCTTACGTGTCAACCACCAGACAGCTAAAACAGCTGAACCTTGTGCAATGTTAGAGAGAGCAATCATTGGCCAAAGACCTGTCCCATTGAAATTAGCAATGAGTTCAGAGTCAATCGCGTTGGTCATGTGATGGAGACCGGTGATAACCAGTGGCGCATAGAAGGCACCAAAGACAGCACCAAAGAGCCAAGAGAAAGTACCGGTTAAACCTGCTTTAACAACCGCTGCAATCCATGAACCAATTGTCCATCCAATTGGACCTAAAACTGTGTGAGCCAAGATTACTGCAGGAACTAAGGCTAAGAATGGTACTAGAATCATGGACAGAACTTCAGGCACCACTTTACGCCAGAAGATTTCAAGATAAGACAGGGCCAAGCCTGCTAAAATAGCCGGAATTACTTGAGCTTGATAACCAATAGCATTGAGGCGGAAATAACCAAAATCCCAGAACTTAAGTGTCCCTTTTTCTACTGCTTCAGCAAAGCCATAGGCGTTCGTTAACTGACCTGATACAAGAGTAATCCCAAGCACAATCCCAAGAATTTGGGTGGTTCCCATCTTACGTGTTACCGACCAGACAATCCCTACCGGTAAGAAATGGAAGATAGCTTCACCTGGTAGCCATAAGAAGGCGTTAACCCCTTTCCAGAACTGAGAAACATCCACAATTGAGTTATAGAGTATGGTGCCATCTGGATTAAATTGAGCTTGGCCTTCAACAAATTTCTGTCCTAAAGCCTCAAATGGTACCCCTTCTAGGATGTTACGAAAACCTAAAATCAAGCCACCTACGATAATGGCTGGAATAATTGGAGCAAAAATCTCTGCCATAGTGGTCATAGCACGTTGTAAGAGACTTTGGTTCTTCTTAGCAGCCGCTTTTACCTCATCTTTACTAGCCTCACCTACTCCAGAAACCGCTTGGAATTCTTTGTAGAATTCAGAGACCGCATTACCAATAATGACCTGAAATTGACCCGCTTGAGTAAAGCTACCTTTGACAGATGGTAGCGCCTCGATTGCTTTGACATCTGCCTGACTAGGGTCGACCAAGGCAAAACGCATCCGTGTTGCACAGTGGGTCACTGCTGAGATGTTTTCCTTGCCACCAATTAAGGACAATAATTGCGTCGCATCTTGTTTGAAGTTTGACATCCTTTTTCCTCCTTTTAAACTTGTCTGTACAAATTTATAATATCATTGTATCACTTATCACAGTGAATGCAAGCCTTTTTTGTAAGAGTTTTCTTATTGTGAAAACATACTTCCATAATAAATCAGCTGTAACTGACTTATGAGTCAATTACAGCTGATTTTACTTTATTATTTTCATTTAGTTTTCATACTCAACCACTAAATATCGGTTAGGTTCAACCCCTTCAGAGTGGGTCTTAACATGTTCGATTTGGCTAAGATGAGAGTGAATTTGCTTACGCTCGAAAGCTGGTAGAGGATCTAAAATCACCGCTTGCTTAGTCTTAAGGACTTGGCGTGCCGTACGATCCGCAATACTTTCTAAGATGCCTGCGCGACGATCGCGGTAGTCACCCACATTAAGCAGAACTGCTACGCGACGATGATGACCACGGTGAACCATCACTTGAGCCAAGGATTGCAAGGCATCAATGATTTTACCGTGCTTCCCGATAATCAAACCAGATTTGTCTGTTTCAATATTGAAATGTACTTCGCGGGAACTTGCTTCTACACTAACCTTTGCTTCAGCGCCAAAAGCCTTAATGACATCTTCAAGGTAACGTGCCACTGCTTCGAGGCTAACTGAACCTTCGGTTTTTTCTTCGGACTCAACCACTTCTTCTGTTTCTTCCACAAGAGCAGCTTCTTCAATAAGTGGACTCACTTCTTGGCTTGGCACAGTTGGCTCAGCAACTGTTTGGCTTTCAAGAGCTACAGTTGCTGCCACTTCTTCAACTTCTGTGGTTTCTTCAGCTAAGTCGTTGAGCGAGATTTTAGTTTTGGCACTAATTTCAACAATGGCATCTTGTTTACCAAAGCCAAAGAGACCCTTCTTACCTTCATTAATGACAGTTACCACCGCTTGATCTTCAGTGATATTAAGTTTTGATAAGCCGATTTTGACTGCTTGTTCCACGCTAGGTGCTTTAATCGTAACACTGTTATCTAACATAAAAGAACGCTCCTTTACTTATACTAACTATTTAACCTTCTTCAGCGCTTTACGTAAACGACGCTGACGGGCTTTTTCTTCTTGGCGTTTTGCTTCTCTTTGGGCAATAATCTTGTATGGATTATAGAAGATAAAGGTTTGGACAACCCGTACCGCATTGGATACCACCCAGTAGAGGGTAACCGCTGCTGGGAAGTTGAAGGATACCAAGAGAATCATGGCAGGTGCCACATAAGTCATGGCTTTGCTGGCGCCATTTTGGATAGGATTAGCCTTAACTGTTAGGTATGAGCTATACCAGGTTAATACTGCGGCTAAAATTGGTAAGATGAAGTAAGGGTCTGCCTTACCCAAGGCTAGCCAGAGGAAGTGGCCATCCCGTAAAACTTCAGTTCGAGCAATTACCTGATAGAGGGCGAACATGACTGGCAATTGAATTAGAAGCGGTAAACATCCTGCAAATTGGTTAACACCGCGTTCCTTCATCAAATCCTGTTGAGCCTGCTGGAGGGCTTCCATGGACGCACGATCTCGGTTAGGGAATTGTTTTTTCAGTTCTTCAATTTCAGGTTGGATTTCAGCCATTTGGAATTGCGAATCCATCTGCATCTTGGTCAGAGGAGTTAGCGCAACCAAAATAATAATGGTAAAGAGAATAATACCTAAGCCGTAACTGCCTCCCAGTAAATTGGATAACCAAATAATGAATTGAGAGAGGGGGTAGATGATGTAGCCATCCCAGACACCACTACTGTTGGCGTCGACATTTGATGTGGCACCGCAACCCGCTAAGAAGATTGGCAAGGCCAAAAGCATAGCTGCTTTCATCCATCGCGATAAATTTTTCATTGAAACCTCCTATGAATGGGATGATAATAACTTTGCAACGGTCATGACATGACGCAAGGATTGACGCACCGTAGCTTGATCCTTGTCTTTAATATCAGGTCGAGCGATGAGAAGATAATCATATTCGTGGGGGATCTCATGCTCTAAATCCTGCAAGGATTGACGAAGATAACGTTTGACCTTATTGCGCATGACAGCATTCCCGATACGTTTTCCAACCGATAATCCGACGCGAAAATGTGCTTGTTCAGGTTTCGGATAGACATAAAGCACTAACTGCCGGTTGGCGTAAGTCTGGGCATGGTGATAGACATGTTGAAATTCACGTTCTTTCTTGATTCGATAAGCTTTCTTCATGGTCTCTCCTTATTCTGCCTCAGGTGCAAAGTATTTCCCTACTATTATACCGTATTTTGCAAGCTTTTACATCTATAATTGTGTTTTGGAGCGGTTTTTCTTTTCATCTTTCGTAAGCTTATGGCTATTTACTTAAGTTTATAAAACGTAATGGTTGCTTTTTACAACCTTATCCTTTATAATATAAAAAGTAACCATTACTTTTATAAAGGAGAAGCATATGAAACGTACTTTATTTTTATTATTGAGCCTCTTTGCACTAGCAGTGAGCCCCGTCTCTGTTTTTGCCCACGGTAACCATTCCCACCACGAAGTAAAACCGCATCAGAAAGGTGTTTTTGAAGACAGTCAAGTCTCTGACCGGACCTTAAGCGACTATAGTGGTGACTGGCAATCTGTCTATCCTTATATGGAAAGCGGAGAATTAGATATGGTTATGCGCTACAAGTCTAAGGCAGAAGGCGCAACCAAGACTTTCGAAGAATATAAGGAATACTACCTAGCGGGTTACAAGACAGATGTCACTCGAATCGTGATTGACGGCGATAGCGGCAAAATTACCTTCTATAAAGGTGACCAAGCTAGCACGGCAACCTACCGCTACGATGGCTATAAGATTCTGACCTATAAATCCGGTAAGAAAGGTGTCCGCTACCTCTTCACAGCCGAAGGTGACAACCAAGGAGCACCTAAACACATTCAATTCTCTGACCATGAGATTGGGCCTACCAAAGCCGAACACTTCCATATCTTTGCTGGTGACCAAGACCACGAAAAATTATTGGAAGAAATGGAAAATTGGCCAACCTACTACCCAAGCGATCTTGATGTCTATGAAATCATCGATGAAATGATTGCCCACCATTAATTAAAAAGCCAGACTACGGATTTGATTAAACTTCCGCAGTCTGGCTTTTTAATATCTAAAATGTTGGTAAAATATCTTTTAACCAAGGACGATCACCTATAATGATGCCCTTAATTGTTTTTTTATGTGCTTCTTTCATTATTCTCACCTCTTCTATAAATTACCTTTCCTAAAAATTAACTTACTAAAATAGGTTCTGTGTGAATATGACCGTCTCTTAACACAACTATCGCCTCCTTTTCTAGTTTAGTTGAAGAACTCCATCAAGCTGTTGAAGGATTTCTGGATGTAAGTGATGTGTAACCATGATAAGCGTTTTATGTTTTTGCTGGATAAGTAAATTTTCTATTTTTAGCATAGTTTCTTGGTCTAATCCGGATGTACTTTCATCCAATAAAAGAATAGGTTTATTATGTAAAAGTGCACGGGCAATAGAAAGTCGTTGGAGTTGTCCTCCAGATAATAGACTGCCTTTGTCACCTATCTTTGTATTTAATCCATCTGGAAGCTGATTGATTACTTGTTTTAGATCAAGAGCCTCTAAAATTTTATATATGTAGTCGACCGATAATTCTTCTCCAAAAGTCAAATTTTCTAAAATAGTACCCTCAATTTGACTATCGTGCTGATTAATATAAATCATATTTTCATAAAGTGAATCATAATCTACATCTAAAATACTATTTTCTCCATAGCGTATAGTCCCTTGATAGTGCCTATTTTTACCTGCTAATAGGTTCAACAAAGTAGATTTACCTGAACCACTATTTCCAATAATGGCGTATTTTCCTCCCATCTTAAACCGATATGATAAACCAGTAAATAATGGATTCTCTTGATAGGCAAAACTAATATTTTCTAGGCTTAATTCGTCTATAGGTGTTAGATTTTGAGAAATATAATGAGCTGGTTCTAATGCCTCAAATTTATCGAAAATAGGCTTGCTACTCTTGATAATGGCAAGATACTGGCTAATGTTACTTACTGTATTAAAAATATCACCCGCTAAAGAAGCAGTTGCTGATAAAGAACCAATTGTAACGATTTGTTGAACTGCTAAATAACCAGTCAAAGCATAAAGAGAGAACTGACTCAATATATTTCCTAGACCGCTTATAACAGTCACCCAACCAATCTCTTTCTGATAATTATTTTTTTCTTGAGCTAGATGATCTGATGCCTGTTCTGTCTTCTTGATAATATAAGAAAACTTCCGATAAGAAAAAATTGTATCATAGGCCATTAAATAGTTGCCAATCTTCTGTATGAATTCCTCATTTTCTTGAGCCACTTGACGAGTGGTACGCTCCATCCTTCCGGAAAATAATTTGGGGATAAAAAGTAACACAAGAACTAGACTCGCCGTTAAAGCAATTAATGACCAATGCATGGTTAGGAGAGCAATTCCAGATGTAATGGCATTAATAATTCCTCCTATCAAGGCATACAGGGGTAGCAAAGACTGTTTTTCGATTATGTCCATGTCATTGGTGAACCAAGAAACATATGATTGAGATTCCTTAGACTTGAAATCTTCATAGCTAATTTGGCTAATTTTTTTCAGTACTTTAACCCGTAGAAAGGTTGTTTGCTGCTGAATTAATTTGCTCTGATATCTTATTTTTAAGTAAGTCATTCCTAGCATTATCAAATAGGCCATCAATAAATAGCCCATCGCCTGCAAAAAATTGATAAGATTTAAGCTAATGAGCGCATCTAAAATAAAAATTTGCATCAAGCTAGTCGCCGTTAGCGCGAGCGCATTACCTAACAAGATGACTAGCATTAGGAGATTTTCCTTCCAAAAATGTTTGATGAGCTGCTTCATTTATATTCCCTACTTTCTCTTTATTCCAAATTTCTAATTTTGTTTCACATTTACATTATTAATTCTATCGCTTAAACTATAATCGTAGATAAAAATGTCGTATACGACATAAAGGAGAGATTGCAGATGGAAATTGGTGAAGCTCTATATTACTATCGTAAAAAAAAAGGCCTAACAATGGAAGAAATGTCCGTCGGTATCGTGACTCCTTCGTTTTACTCGAAGGTAGAAAAAGGTATCCACCGTATTTCAGCTGAAGATTTATTTAATATTCTTAATACACATGGCATTGATATCACGAAATTTGTAAGATCTGTTAATATTTCAACCGATTCACTCAGTTTTGATCGCGCGCAGCATCAAATTCTTCAATACTATACACGCTATCAAAGTCAAAATCTAATTCAGTTGAAAAGTCAATTTCAAGGTGATAATAGTCTTAATCAACTTGAAAAAGATTTACTTACGGCAATTGTTGATGTTTATCTGGCCGACTTAAACGATGATATATCCATGCTTGCAGAAAATACCAAACATTTTCTGCAAGATAAGCTTTTCAACGCTGAAAACTGGGATAGCTATAAATTATCTTTATATACTAATATTATGGATTTATATGACCTAGAAGCTAACCGTCAAATGATTTTTTCTATACTCCGAAAAAATCTTGATGCTTATACAAGTAAACAACGAATGATGATATTAGCAATTCTAAACAATTTTATTTATACTTGTATCAGAGAGAATGAAGATGAATTAGCTCGCTACTGTCTAACAATCATAAATAAAGAAGTTACTTTATACGAAAATCTTCCAGAAAAAATACATGCGCTATTTTACCAAGAACTATTAGCCTATCGAGCTACTCCACACTCTTTACATGTAGATAAAATTGAACGCATCATTGATTCTCTTAGTCTATATGGGCTCGAGGAGATTAGTCATCAATTTCGGAAATTCTATGAAGAAAATAAAAGCTGTGAATGATAGCATTCACAGCTTTTATTCATTACCCAATTTCTAATTCTAACTTCACTCGAATCTTCACTGTGGTTTCCTCCTTCCAATCTATTAGGTGAGACTAGAAATCACAATGAATAGATAAGTGATTTTTAAATTAAGTTAAGTAACTCAGAATTATTTAAATATAGCGCCGGACTCTTTTCATGTAGTCCTTGTAGCTTTTTCCAAACTTTGCTAGACACCATCTTTCTTCAGAGAGAATAATCCAATGTGCCGAAATCTGGAATATTAAGACTATTATCAACATTGGTACAGACTGTGTTAAGAAAGACATTCCTAAGAAACAAATAAAATAGGCCACATACATCGGATTTCTTGAAAATTTATAAATACCGTTAATATTTAACCCATTAATATCTGGCAATGCGAAGCATACAAGAGAAATTGCACATAATAGGATACCTACTATAAAAAAGACAGTTCCGCAATAAAATAAAAGTGAATCATCAATTTTTACTGACGAGACTATTAAGCATATGAACAATCCAATATTGGACACCTGATAAATGTAATATGCTATTTTTTCTGATTTTTGTAGTGGAGCAAAATATGCAGCTCGCTGTATCGCTTCCCTCTTTATGATTGCTAATAATCCGAATCTTACTATTAAGAATAGCAACAAAAGCCAAATCCCAGCCATTATCATCTCTCCTCAAAAGTTCATCATTTATTTAACCCAAGTCACTAATTGATCCAGTGACTGACGAGTCTTTCGAGGAACTGAGCCAAGTCCATAGCCGAAAGACACCATGACAGAGACTCCCCATTCACTAGGATCTATTAGACCACGTTCAGTTAACAAATCAGTCACTGCCTGACGATTGAAGCCTTCCATAGCTAGAGAATCAATGCCTCGCAAGGCTGCAACCTGCATCATCTGTGCTAGTGCCAGATAGGATTGCTTGCTGGCCCAATCGAAAGTGGCACGTTCAGTGCTCAATAAGTCAAAATCTTCCTTCTGGAAGGTCTCGAAGCGTTGTTGCTTAAATTCACAGAAGTCCTCTGGCAGTCCTTGAATTTCCCGCATCATGTAACCAATATAAGGCGCATCATAACGTAAACTAGCTTGCGTGCGCGATAAAATGATGACAAAATGGCTAGCTGACGCTAAAGCTTTCTGAGCACCCAAGGCGATGGGAGCCAAGGCTTGCTTGAGTGACTCCGATTCAATGACTAGAAAGTGCCAAGGCTCAAAACCATAAGAACTAGGGGCTAATTGGCCAGCTTCTAAAATCAAGTGGAAATCCTGGTCAGAAATCTTACGATTGGGATCATAGTCACGGCAGGCATAACGTCGCTTAAGTAAATCTCGAATAGCTTCTGGGGTCATGATAGGGTCCTTTCTTTAGGTAGTTTACTATATATAAGAAGAAAGGCCGCTTCTGGTTTAGAAGCGGCCTGTTAAGGTCTCATAATTATTGAGCTAGACGTTTGCGTCCTTTTTGGCGGCGACGTTTTAAGACGTTACGGCCGTTTTTAGTGCTCATACGTTTACGGAAACCATGCACTTTTTTACGTGTACGTTTCTTTGGTTGGTAAGTTCTCTTCATGCGATCCACCTCCTGCTGCATTCTTGTGTAGAGTACTAGATTAGTTTAATGAAGTTAGGGCTGAAAGTCAAGGATTTTTGTAACTTTTGCTAAACTTTCTCTGTCTTAAGTAGGCACTGAATCCGACTCGCTGTGCACAAATATGTGGATAAGTATCATAACTTGTTCATAAGTCTTAACTATATCCACAAGCTATTTTGGATTTATCCACAAATTTTAAACTTATGCACATTTTAGCGACTTATGCACAGAAAGAAGTTGATAATTACCCTAAAAGCTTATATAATAAGGTTTGTATGACTTTCACTTATGCACACCTAACTGTGATTTTCTCTCTAAATGGCCTTTATCCACACTTTCCATGCACCTGTGGATAAGTTTCCGTTCATATGTGGATAGAGAGACTTATCCACAGAAACTAGAGATAGCAAGCCGATTATGCTATAATAGAAGTGATTGATTCTGCTTATGAAAGAGGTGACCCCGTCA